>DAOUTG010000093.1 GCA_030626845.1 Methylococcaceae bacterium | reverse complement strand
TCTTCTAAAGTAGAGACCGCTAATTTATGACGTAATAAACTCTTAGGACTCATTATAATAAGCGGTTTTCGATAAGTACGTTTTATTTGTCGTCTTAACAAATGAAAAATTTGTGCGGGTGTTGTTGGCACACATACCTGCATGTTATTAGAAGCACAAAGCTGTAAATAACGTTCTAAACGTGCTGATGAATGTTCAGGGCCTTGTCCTTCAAAACCATGAGGCAGTAACATAACCAAACCACTTAAACGCCCCCATTTCGCTTCCCCTGAGCTAATAAATTGATCAATTAATACTTGCGCGCCATTGGCAAAATCACCAAATTGCGCCTCCCAAATAACCAACGTTTCAGGTTCTGTCGAACTATAACCATATTCAAATCCTAAAACACCTGCTTCAGAGAGTAAAGAATTAAAAAGTTGCAACTCACCTTGGTTCTCATCTAAATGCTGTAAAGGGATATAAACATCATCATTAAGTTGATTGTGTAACATCGCATGGCGATGTGAAAAAGTGCCTCGCCCCACATCCTGTCCCGTTAGCCTTATATCATATTTTTCAATTAATAAAGTAGCATAAGCTAAATTTTCAGCACAGCCCCAGTCAATAGGTAAAGCCCCTGCGACCATTTTAGAACGATCATCCATCACTTTTGCAACCCGAGGATGTAACTCAACCCCAGGAGGTAAACGTTGCATTTGTTCATTACAAAAGCGTAACACATCAAGTGACATCGAAGTTTTACAAACAAGATCCCATTTTCCATCCAAATATTTATCCCATTGTCGCGTATAAGAATAACGACTCTTCTCAACCACAGGCCTTGAAACACAACGACCTAATTCTAGCTGCTGTTGATACTCATCCATCATTATCTGAGGAACGCCTGCATCAATTAGCCCGTCTTTAACTAATTTATCCGCATAAAGCTTTCGTGTACTCAAATGTGAGTTAATTTTTTGATACATCAACGGCTGTGTTGCTGCGGGTTCATCTGCTTCATTATGACCCAAGCGACGATAACACACTAAATCAATGACCACATCCTTGTTAAATTTCATCCGATATTCTAACGCTAATTGAGTAACATAAAGTACCACTTCTGGATCATCACCATTCACATGAAAAATAGGTGCTTGAACCATATTAGCAACATCCGTGCAGTATAAAGTTGAACGTGCGTCAAAAGGATGGCTGGTGGTAAAGCCAATTTGATTATTAATTACAATATGAACTGTCCCCCCTGTGTGAAAGGCACGAGTTTCAGCCATATTCAAGGTTTCCATCACAATACCCTGCCCTGCAAATGCCGCATCACCATGAATTAATACAGGAATAACGGTATTTACATCGCCATTTTTTTGTCTATCCTGGCGTGCTTTTACCGAACCTTCAACGACAGGGTTAATAATTTCTAAATGGGAAGGATTAAAAGCAAGGGTTAAATGAATTTCGCCGCCAAGCGTTTTAACATCTGATGAAAAGCCCATATGATACTTAACATCCCCTGTTAACACCCCAGGAGATGAAGTATTCGTTCCTTCAAACTCTCCAAATAAAACCGCAGGGCTTTTACCTAAAATATTGACCAAGACATTTAACCGCCCTCGGTGCGCCATGCCTATAACTAACTCTTTAACTTGTTTTTCACCCGCTTGTTGCACCAACTCATCTAAGATGGGTATTAAACACTCACTCCCTTCCAAAGAAAAACGCTTTTGCCCAACATAACGGCGATGCAAATACTTTTCAATTCCTTCCGCAGCAGTTAATTGCTTTAATATCCAATGTTTTTTTTCTAATGCAATTTTAGGCTTGGGAGTTTCCAAATAATTTTTTAGCCAACGCCTAATATCAGTATTGATAATATGCATATATTCAAAACCAATATTAGCGCAATAAATTCCTTCCAAAATAGTAATAATTTTACGCAAAGATAATTTATCAACGCCTTGTAAAGTTCCTGTGTCAAAAACAGTTTCCATATCAGGCTCAGACAAACCGTAATAAGCAGGATCTAAATCAACAGGTTTAGATGATTTAGTTTCTAGTGGGTTCGTATTTGCTCCTTGATGACCACAGGTGCGATAATGATTAATTAATCGCGCAACCGCTGTTTGCTTTTTAACGCTCTGTTCCGTAAACCCTTGAAGCCTTATTAAAGGGCTTGAGGTAGACGATGATGCCGCTAAATTCGCAAAGCGTTCAACAATAGGGCTATGAGGCATATCTGTTATACCATTATGCAGGCAATTAAATTTAATACGCCAACTTTCCTCAACAGATTCTGGGTTTTCTAGGTATTGCTCATAAAGATCTTCAATAAAAATAGCATTGCTACCATAAAAGGCAGAAGATTCTCGAAACAGTTTTAATAAATCACTCATGCTAATATTATTGTTAATTTTATCGTGTTGGAAAATTATTCGACCATTAGCTATTCTAGCTTAGAAAGTAAATATTTACTAAATTTTACCTCTAATACATAACAAAAATATCGGTTACCTCTAAAATGAATAAGACACAGCACTCCAAAATATATCTTTAACACGACTTTACATTTTTGTTAAGTACAAAAATGTAAAGTATACTGTTGTCTATAATACCCAGTCTATTTTTCAGATTTTAATATATTAAAATAATACAGTGTATTGCAAATTAAACCAATCAATAATTAATGCTTAATTTAACAGAGTCATAAGGTAGAGTAGAAAAGTCATTTATGAAAAACAACCTTCCTAAAAAAACTATTCGTTGGAAACTATTTTTTACAATGATTAGCCTAGTTATTAGTTTATTAACGTGTATTACTTTTATTCAAATAAAGACCCAAACTAATTTACTTAATAAAGAATTAACCTCACAAATTAAATTAGTTAAAAATAATTTAAGATCACGTGCTTATATAATATCAGATTCTTCTGTAAACTATATTGAGAATAAATTAATTTCTCATAATTCAAATCCAGATCAAGCTGAAACTAATACTTTCTTGAATGAAATAGTAGTGAAGAATGACGAATTAGTTTATGCCATTTTAATGGACACATCTAGAAAAGTAAAAACACATACTTCAAACCCTCAATTAACAGATAAAATATTAAATACAGAGGCTGCATTATTTGCTGTACAACAAAAAATACCCGCTATAAATGAATACCAACGTGATAATATCTTTGTTTTAGAGATTATTTCACCTTTAAAATTTAGTCTATTCCAATCAGGTGTTTTAAGATTAGGTTTTTCATTAGCAATATTACAGCAAAAAATCAATCAATCAAAGCAAAAAAATGACCAGCGCATTAAAGAAATGATAATTGAATCATCACTAATCGCCTGCCTATTCTTAATTTTTGCATCGCCCATTATCATTGTACTTTCAAATAAGCTCTCAAAACCTATTAGTGATTTAACCAAAGTTGTAAACCAATTAGCAACTGGCGACTTTACCGCCGCTGAAAATCTAAATCTTAAGACCCATGATGAAATTGAAGTTTTAGCCAATACCTTTGTTGAAATGTCTAAGAATCTCAAGCATTCTTATGAGAAGCTTGAGAACTATAATTATGATTTAGAACGCCAGGTTGATAAGCGTACTATCGAGTTAGCAGAAGCACGTGATCAAGCCTTAAATGCGAACGAAGTTAAAACCCAGTTTTTAGCGACAGTGAGTCATGAAATTCGTAACCCGATGCATGCGATTATTAATACTACTGAATTAATATTAAAAACCCAACTTAATTCAAAACAGCGTAATCATTTAGACAATGTACTTAATATTTCTAACACGCTAGTCTATTTAATTAACGATTTACTTGATATTGCAAAAATCGAAGCGGGTAAACTAACATTAGAAGAAATACCTTTAAATCTTAAAGAAATTTTAAATAATATTTCTAATTTAACGCTCGTTAGAGCTGAAAAAAAATCAATTAAATTAGAGTTTATACTAGAAGATAACATCCCCCTATTTTTAATGGGTGATCCTATTCGCTTAAGCCAGGTTCTATTAAATTTAGTTACTAATGCTATTAAATTTACACCTACAGGCAAAGTGATTGTTAGTATTAAAATGTTAGCCGCTGAACCTAATAATGTAACGCTTAAATTTTGTGTTACCGACACAGGAATAGGCTTAACCCCTGAACAAATAGCCAATCTATTCCAATCATTTAACCAAGCTGATGAAACTATTGCACGAAAACATGGAGGAACAGGGTTGGGACTCGTCATTTCAAAACAGCTAGTAGAAATGATGGGAGGCTATATTAATCTCACTAGTAACCTTGGAAAAGGCAGCCAATTTTATTTTGAATTAAACCTAAAGCTTGACGCAGCATTACTTCCTAAAACACCCGATTTACCCGAAAAACTTAAGAACCTAAAAATATTAATCGTAGATGATGATGATATTTCTCGAATGGTTTTACAAAGTTATTTAGAATCTTTTGGTTTTATGGTTGATAGCGTAGACTCAGGAGAACACGCATTATCCTTACTATTAAAAACGACACAAGCCGCCCATTATGGCTTAGTATTGATGGACTGGGAAATGCCTGAGCTTGATGGCATTGAAACTTCAAAGCGTATTAAATTAAATCATCAAATTACAAAAACGCCAACGATCATTATGGTAACATCACATAGCCGTGAAGATGTACTCCCCCATCTTCATGAGGGAGAAATAGATGCCTTATTAGTTAAGCCTGTAGAACCCTACAATCTACTTGAAAATATTGCCCGAACTTTAAAAATTGATATAACAAATTATAGTCAGCAACCTATACAGATAAAAAATACAGATAAAAAAATAACAGGCACTAGAATCTTAGTCGTTGATGACGATGATATTAATCGCCTTATTGCTAAAGAAATGTTAGAAGATGAAGGTTTAGCAGTAGATTTAGCCGACGGAGGACAACAAGCTTTAGAAAAAATAAACCAATATCAATTTGATATTGTGTTAATGGATTTACAAATGCCTGGCATGGATGGTTATGAAACTTGTGAAAAAATTCGTAGCAACCCAGAACACAAAGACCTAATTATCATTGCACTAAGTGCACATGCCATGTCAGAAATAAAAGATAAATGCCTACAAGTCGGTATGAATGATTATGTAAGTAAACCTTTTAAGATAACAGCACTTATTAAAACTTTAACCTACTGGATACAAACAAAAGAAAATATTACAGAGAACGCTCAAAAGGAAACAATACAAAAAATTAATAATCAACACGTATTCGCCTGTTTATCGGGTGTTGATATTGAACTTGCTTTAGACAAATTAAGTGGAAAAACAGCCATTTTTCGAGAATTACTTTCAAATTTTTCACGTGATTTCAGTAATATAAGCAATAAAATTAACCAAGCTTTTTGTACTAAAGATGATGTCAGTGCAAAACGTCTAATCCATAGCTTAAAAGGGGCATCAGCTAGTATTAGTGCAACTTTATTATATGAAAAATCTCAAAAGCTAGAACTTGCCATTAATCAACAAGAAAATCGTTTTCAAGCCTTATCTGAATGCGATACCGCTTTAAAACAACTTTTAGATTCCATTGAGAAATTACCTAAATAGCTAAAACTATTTTACTTTTAATTATCATTTTTAACCAACAAGGCTAAATCATGAAAAAAATAGTCTTCAATTTTACCTTTATACTATTTATAAGTTTTTCATTGCATGCAAATCAAGGCGTTGATGCAACCACCGAAGAGGGACAAGGGGTTGTTTTATACTCTAATGGCACTTGGGCTTTTAAACTAGAACCCATACAACCTCAAGCTAAAAAAACCAAGGTAGTAAAAAAAACACCTTCCTTACCCCCGCCTGTAAAAAATAAGAAAGCCAAAATAAAGTCTACCTTGAAAGGTCAACATAATACTTATAAGATCATCTATGACAATACTCTATGGAAAAAAACGCGTAGTGCTGCTAATGATGATGCCGAAATTCAATTAGAACATAAAGCAGGGAATGGCTATGCAATGGTTATTTTTGATCGCAGCCCTATTTCGCTCGAAGACCTAAAAAAACAAGTGCTAACAACCATGCGTTCAGTTGCCTCAAAAGTCGAAATTATTTCTGAGGAAAAAAAACGCATTAAGAATCATCAAATAATGGCATTAAAAATTAATAGCACAATAGAAAACACGCCTTTTTCTTATTTTAATTATTATGCAAGTGGAGAATGGGGAACCATTCAGTTTGTAACTTATACTGCAACAGCATTAATGGCAGATTATGAAGCCGATTTTACGGCTTTATTAGATGGATTAACGATTAAATAAAAATGCGACATTTTGTCGCGTGACAATATGTCACATTTTCTTATGACAATTAATACGATAAGATACATGCAACTCTTAAATGCACTCAAGCTAAAGAGTCCTAAAAATATATCCTCTTCAAGCGACTTACAGAGTCGCTTTTTTTTGCCTATCATTTAATCAAAACTTTGACAAATCTAATAAAGGGATATTTGTAGGTTGGTGTGAATACCAACCTACTTTTGACACAATTATTTACAACCAAGATTCAGTTAAAACAGGGACTGATCAAAAACAGCGTTTTTGCTTTACAAATGGCATAGCACAACACCGTTTCCAAATACAACAATAGATGGAAACTATAAAAAACTAGAGTCGTTTATAATGGCCTAATGTAGCGTTTTAGACGGTGGATAACCTATTTGGGTTAGCCAGTCATCAATTTTTGTCCCTGTTAATACTTCGTGCGCCGATGTTCCTTTATGCTTTCATAAGAAAGGCTTACCTTTGGATAGATAATCGGCAACAACGCTTCAATATCGCGATAGGAGTCAGGCGCGATCACTCGCATAGCCACAACAGCACGTTCAAGCTGAGCTTTATCAACACGAATATTAATACCGCCGCCACTTTCAAAATGTTGCCTTAGTAATTCTTCAGAAATCATTTCTAATTCATAAAGCGTCGGTCTAGATAGATTGTATTCTTGACTTAACTAAGTTTTTTCACCGTGTTCTTGCATTGCGACTACTTTTGCCGCACACTCTATTTTCTGGGAAGTTGTTAGTGGTGTTTTGTTTAGATTCGTCATTAGTTGCTTTGTATTTGCTTGTTCGTACTTCAAATACTATAGCAACTAACAACTTCCCTTTCATTTAATATGTAAAGCAGATTGACTACCCCCCTTTATATCAAATTCAGCACAAGCATTATCAAAAATGAAGCACCAGATGGTCATTCTAATTTTGGATGCTCACAAGGGAATTTTACAATTAATTAGGCGGATTATTGACTATATATCAGTAACTATAGAAGCCG
>DAOUTG010000030.1 GCA_030626845.1 Methylococcaceae bacterium | reverse complement strand
TTTTCATATTATTTTTTTACTTTTATTTTTTTACTTTTATTTTTTGTAAGATGCTATTATAAGTTTTATTTATTATTTCATCGTATTTTATTTTAAAACTAATTATTTTCGTATAACACCTGATTTTATACGCTATTTTTAATTATTATCTTGCTGATTTATATGAATATTATAAGCTGACAACTCTATTGTCATAATGGTTTAGTTTTAAGTAATAATCGAATAATAAGTTTGGGTAAGCGCCCTAAAAAGCCAAAAAACAAACGCGTGTGCATCCCTATTAATAATACATTATCACGTAAATAATTAAATTGGCTAATACCGCCTTCATCTGCGGCTAAATAACGAACAGGCGTATCAATATTAATCATAGGCACACCTTGCCATGCCAACCTAACCGCAACTTCTGGTTCAAAATCAAAACGCCTTGCCCAAGCAGTCATTTTCATCACTGCCATTAAATCTTTAATCGGATAAACACGCATTCCAAATAAAGAGTCACCAATCCCCCAATTTAAGGTTTCCAAATTAGCCCAAGCATTAGAAATTCGCCGTCCTTGAACTCTTAGCATCGGTGCAGATTTTGCAAAGATAGGTTTTCCCAAAATCACAGCATGTGGATACTGTTGTGATTGTTCAATAAAATTACAAATAGATTGACAGGAATGCTGAAAATCAGCGTCCATTGTTAAAACATGGCTAAAACCCATTGACCAAGCTTTATCAATACCTGTTAGAATAGCGGCTCCTTTACCGATATTTTTCGATAATAAAATAACTTTTAGCGCACTGGGAAATTGTTTTAATAATGGGGTTAAAACTTGCTCACTGCCATCATTACTGCCATCAATAATAACCCATACAGGCGCGTAATATTGCAAGATTTCGGTAATTGTTTTTTGTAAAATACTCCCCGTATTATAACTGGGAATAATAATAAGATGGGTAGAAGATATTATTCTCGAAGGCATAGAGGGAAGAGGGTCATATATTGGAAACAATTATTTTACTAACCGTTTATAAAGTTTAACTTGAACTGTGCTTTGGGTAAATTATACGCACAAATAAAGAAAACGGTTGGCTTGATTACAGATAACATTAGCCGTTGAGGTAAATTATTTCTAAGTTTTTATAATTAATTATTCCCCATTGTTTTTGTCATAAATAAATATGTTAAAATAAACTTTGGATATAGAAGGTTCAAAGAACGCTCTATATAACAATACTAAAATACTTGAAACACGGAATTGGTCGTATTTTGTCTTTTGTCTCCCTTATTTTTTTACTTTTTTTCCCTTTTGTTTTTTTACTTTATTGTGTCATCCCTACACGTTTTAAATACCTTTTATTATTAGGAACAAGCTATCTCTTTTATAGCTATTGGGATTGGCGATACCTCCCTTTATTACTCGGATCAACACTGATTGATTATTTTTGCGCTCAAAAAATGGGGCAATGTGAAACTCGAAAACAACGCAAACCTTGGCTATGGCTGACATTAACCATTAATTTAGGAATGTTATTTGGCTTTAAATATTGGAACTTTATTGGCTATAATCTCAACAGTCTTTTTGATAGCCACATTGAACTTCATCATTTTCTATTACCCTTAGGCTTATCTTTTTACACTTTGCAAACACTTAGTTATAGCTTTGATGTTTATTTAGCAAAAGTAAAACCTGAACGTCATTTTGGTTACTTTTGTTTATATGTTAGTTTTTTTCCGCAATTAGTCGCAGGTCCGATTGAGCGTAGTCGACGGCTTTTACCCCAACTTAAATCCCTACATATTGCTAGCTGTTATGAATTTCGTTATGGATTATTACTTATTATTTGGGGATTTTTCTTAAAATTGGTGATTGCCGATAATTTGACCGCATTTATTAATTCAATTTATTTTACAGAGACCCTCTTTCCCTTTTGGTTATACTGGTTGGTTGGAGGTCTTGTCACCTTTAAAATCTATTGTGATTTTATGGCTTATTCTGAAATTGCGCGTGGACTTGCGCTATTATTTGGGGTAAAACTGATGCTTAATTTTCGTCGTCCCCTACTTGCCACTAATTTACGAGGATTTTGGCAACGATGGCATATTAGCTTGACCCGCTGGATTGGTGATTATATTCAAATACCGCTTTTACAACGGTTTAAATCTTTTCCTCAACGCGCATTGATTACTATTTTTACCCTCTGCTTAATTGGTCTTTGGCATGGTGCGAGTTGGAACTTTATTTTATTTGGATTATTTCACGGAATTATGACTGTCATTTGGTCGCCTTTAGCTAATTTTTTTAAGAAAATATTAAATTGGAGTCACTTTGCTTATCAGTGTTGGGGGAGGTTTGTATTAGCACTTATTCTTATGTTTAGTGCACCTATGTTTTATATTATTGACATTAATATTTTGCAAACAATACTAGGGTCAATGCTTGATTTTAAAAGCGCTTTTATTTCTATTTCTTATTCCCATTGGCAACTTGAAATACAGTATTTAGTTGAGGCATTATTAGGTCTTATACTCTTAAGTATCTATAGTTTTATTGCCGAATATCGACAAATAGAATTAGCTGATTCACTTGCAAAAGGACATTCACTCTTTCGTTGGTCATCAACGGTTAGTCTTTTATTATTAATTTTTGTCTTTGGAAATTTTGCCAGTGAAAGCTTCATCTACTTTAAATTTTAACTATTTATTTCGTGTAAGTTTATTGGCATTATCTATCGTACTGAGTTTAATTTATTTAGCTCACCTACTTTTCCCTGATGTCGAAACAAGTAAACAAAGACGAAAATTATCGTTATATCAGCAACAAGCTCAATCAGTGGAAGCTATAGCTTTAGGGACATCACATAGTCGAGGGCTTTATTTTCCTGCCCTTAATTTAAAAGGTTTTAATTTTCATGATTCAGGAGGGGATATTGAAGAACTTGAAATGAAAGCAAGTTATTTTCTAAAGAAATCGCCACAGCTTAAAACTATTTTTACGGCGGTCTCTCCTGGAACACTGGCTATTTCACAACGTTATATTGCACCAAATTATTCAACTCGTTTATTAATCGTTGCCAGTAATACACCTCTATCAATTGAAGGGTTTTTATTTGCTCATGAAGCCTCTATTAGCTTATTTATAGATCAGTTGATCTCAATAAGAAAGTTACGAAATGGCTTTGATAAATTAATAAAGCCCTTATTCTCAAATGGAACAAATACGGGAAAATGTTTTTCACAGGTGGATTATAAAACCATTAATGAGAAATATTCAGTTAGGGTTGAGGATGATCTTTTTAATGACTATATTAAGTATACTATTCATTCAAGTTGTATGAAAGCGCAGGTAGAAAAGACGGTTCTAAAGCATCTAAAAATGATTAAAGATTCACATGAAAAAGAACCTGGCATTGTAGAACATAATATGCAGCGATTGATTAATGTTGCTGATAAGCTTTCAAAGCGTGGGGGAAAATTAGTATTAGTGGTGATGCCAATGACTAAAGATTATTATCAATCAACACAGATTCAGACCTTGGTTCCTGAACATTTTGCACAGTTAGCCACACTTGAAAAGCATCCTAATATTGAAGTCTATGATTTTCATGATTATTTTTATGATAAAACAATAACTGACAAAAATTATTATTTCCATGATGGTGATCATCTTGCGATAACAGGGGCGATTGAGTTTAGTAAGGTACTACTGGAATCGGTAATAGAATAATAACTAAACCCAACATTTAGAGATGAAATAAGGTGATGTCACTGTTAAATAGGGGGTTATAATTTTTATTTATAGTCCAAATAGAAACAACATATTTTAACAAGTTACTCGCTTAACCACGCCGCTTTTAGTTTAATTTGTTATTAAGTCATCAAAGTTATTGCCTAAAATTTTTAGCTATTCCAATTCTAATTTTTTCAAACGATAACGCAACGATCTAAAAGAAAGTCCTAAATACTTTGCGGTTGCGGTCTTATTCCATTTATTTTCAATTAATGCTTCACTAATAAGTCGTTTCTCTATCATTTCTAAATAGGCTTCTAATGACATCTCACTTGGGTTATAGTCCTCATCAAAACTTAAGGCGTTATTATTAAGTGGAAGATTTAAGTCCTCAGCATGAATGGTTGAGCCTTCGTATAAAGCTAAAGCCCGTTCTAAAATATTTTCTAATTCACGGACATTACCAGGAAAATTATAATTTTTTAAAGTCTTCAATGCACTAGTAGACAATGAAGGTTTTTCAAACCCATTATTTTTAGAGAGTAGGGTTAATAAATGTTCTGAGAGTTCAGGTATATCTTCAATACGTGTTCGTAATGAAGGCACACTAAGTTCAATAACATTAATACGGTAATAAAGATCTTGCCTAAACGCTCCATTTTTAACCATTGCAGCTAAATCTTTATGCGTGGCACTTAATAAACGGACATCAACGGTTATTTCTTGTTGACTACCTACAGGGCGGATTTTCTTTTCTTGAATAGCGCGTAATAATTTAACTTGTAAAGACAGAGGTAAATCAGCCACTTCATCTAAAAATAATGTGCCTTCATTAGCGGCTTGAAATAATCCCTTTTTATCACTTATAGCCCCTGTAAAGCTGCCTTTTTTATGACCAAAAAATTCACTTTCCATGAGTTCATGCGGAATCGCACCGCAATTAATGGCTACAAAAGAATTATTCTCACGAACCCCTTGCTGATGAATAAGCTTTGCAACTAATTCTTTACCTGAACCTGATTCTCCGTTGATATATACCGCTGCTTGACTCCGTGCTAATTTAATGATTTTTTCACGTAGATCCTCCATTACGTTGGATTGCCCTAGAAGAGTTTGTTTGGAGACTGTTTTCTTTTGCTTAACATTATCAATCGTTGATAATTTAAGCGCATTCGTAATCAGTTGCCGTAATCCATTTAAATCAATCGGTTTAGATATAAAATCAAAAGCCCCTTTTTTCATTGCCGTTATGGCTGTATCCATACTTCCATGGGCTGAAATCATGGCTACGGGAAGATTGGGGAACTGTTGCTGTATATAATCAAGTATTTCTAGCCCATCACCATCAGGAAGCCGTAAATCAGTTAGACATAAATCAAAGCTGTTTTTTTTAAGTAAGGCTTTGGCAGTCGCAACATTTACGGCACTTTGGGTCTCTATTCCCATTCGGTTTAAAGTAATCTCTAAGAGTTCGCAAATATCTGCTTCATCATCTACGATTAAGGTGACAGGTTTTTTCATAATTCAATTTTTATATTTTCAGCATTGGATAATTGTAACCGAAAACTATTTTTTTTCTGACTATTAACTTGATAGCTTAACGAAGCTTGATTTAATTCGGCTAATTCACGTGAAAGGTAAAGCCCTAATCCTGTGCCTGTTGTTGAGGTGGTAAAAAAAGGTTCAAATAAATGACTAATAACATCAGCATTTAATAATTCGCCATTATCAATAATATCTATACAAGGATGAGTCTCTAATTCGCTAAGTCTAATAATAATACTTTCTTTTTCAGGCTGACCATACTTTAAAGCATTCTGAGATAAATTATCCATAATTTGTTTAAGGTGACCCTCGTCTATAAGGGCTGTTAAATTATTTTCGCAAAGATTAAGCTGGAGATAGTTTTTATCAACCCCGTGTTCTAATTTAAAATCGTCCAAATAATGAGTTAAATACTCATTAATCCCCACCTTTTTTCTATTTGAAGGACTTCTTTTTGAAGATTGTAAAATATCATTAATAATTTTATTAATACGACGACTATGATTTAAAATAATTTCTGTTAAACGGGTATCTTGTGAACTAAAATCAGGGTTTTCTGATAATAATTGCGCGGCATGCGTGATTGCACTTAAAGGATTACGAATTTCATGGGCAATATTAGCGGTCAAATGACCTAATGAGGCAAGAACACCTTGTTGTAAACGCTGATTATGTAAGGTTGTATCTTCAATCATTATCATATAAAAATTTTTATTTTCAGCATTTAATAAACTGAAACGTAAATGCAAGCTGGCTTGTTTAGGTCGTTGTAGTACAAAGAAATCTTGGTTATTAATGAGCCAGTCTTGAAAAAAGGAGCTAAGAGGCGCGGAGACATCACTTAATTGTAGGGGGGTTTTACATTGAAAAAATAAACTTAAAGCCGCTTCGTTGATCGTCAGTATTTGTTGATCCTTATTAATAATAATGAGTCCAGATTGTAAATGCTGGATAATGTATTGATTTAAGGCTTCTAAAGTAATAATGGTTTGTTGCTGCTTATTGGCTAATAATTCAGATTGTTCTGATCGTTTAGCTAAAACATAAGATAAAAAAGCGGTTATAAAAAAAGTAGCTCCTAGCATTCCGACCGTTGGATAGCTACTCATTGAAACTTCATTTAAACGAATGGCATAAACTTGCTCAGTAAAAATAGAAACGGTAGACAGTGCGGCAAATACCATTGAGCATCTTCCGCCAATTAATAAACCTGAGGCTGCCAGTGAACCTGCTAATAAAGTTCCAAAACCACTGCTAATTCCTCCACAACTGTGCATGATTAAGGTAATAGCAACAATATCCACAAAAATGATACTTTGTGTTTGGACGCTGTAATTTATTATGCGCCAAAAAGCGAGAAAACCAGAGATAACTGATAAAATCAAATAAATTTTGCTGGTGTAGTTATATAATTGTAAATAATTTGTCGCAATTATTATTTGTGAAAATTGACTTTGATACAAAATCATTAATAAACTGGACAAAGCAACACGATAGAGTAAAAATACCTTTAGAAAAAACCAAGCTTGTTTACTAGGAATACCATAACCTTTGGAAAATGGGCACGGATAAATAGTTTCAATGGGAGGCGGTAACAGCATAGAAATTAATAAAAAATTAAGTAAAATTCACGCTTTTATCATATCATTGATAAGTGATAAAAATCAGTCTTTTAACCCCTTATCCTTATAAAGGAAATAAACACAAATGAATATTCATGAATATCAAGCGAAACAATTGTTTAACGCTTTTGGTATTGCCACCCCAGAAAGTATGATCGCAACCTCTCCTCAAGAGGCTATAGATGCGGCTCAATTACTCAAGGAATCTCCTTGGATTATTAAAGCACAAGTCCATGCAGGAGGACGAGGAAAAGTTGGGGGCGTTAAATTAGCTAAAACTTTGGACGATGTTGAATCAATTACACAACAAATGCTTGGCTCTTATTTAGTGACTAAACAAACCGATGATAAAGGATTACCTATTGAGTCTGTTTTAGTTGAAAAAACATCAATCATTAAGCGGGAGTTTTATTTAAGTTTATTGGTTGATAGAGGCAGTGAGCGTATTGTTTTTGTTGCCTCTAGTGAAGGAGGGATGGATATTGAGGCAGTTTCAGAAACGACCCCTGAAAAAATTATTAGTGTGAGCGTACACCCTGCCGCAGGTTTGCAAGGGTATCAATGTAGAAAAATAGCCTTTACTTTAGGATTGCAAAAAGGGCAATTTAAAGCCTTAGAAACCATCATGAAGGGCATGTATCAATTAATGCTTGACAAAGATGCCAGTCAAATTGAAATTAACCCTTTAATTGAAACCGATACAGGAGATTTATTGGCGATTGATGCCAAAATTAATTTTGATGATAATGCGGTTGCAACGCATAGTGATATATTGGCATTAAAAGATCCTTCTCAAGAAGATGATAAAGAGAATGAAGCGGCTCAATTTGATTTAAACTATATTTCTTTAGAGGGAAATATTGGCTGCATGGTTAATGGGGCAGGACTTGCTATGGCGACGATGGACTTAGTTAAATTGAAAGGCGGAAAACCTGCTAATTTTTTAGATGTTGGTGGTGGTACAACCCCTGAAAAAGTAGCCGAAGCGTTCAAGATTATCTTGTCGGATAAGAATGTTAAAGCCATGCTGGTTAATATTTTTGGCGGTATTGTTAAATGTGATGTGATTGCGACAGGTATCCTAGCGGCTGTTGAGCAAGTTAAAGTAGAAATTCCTATTGTCGTACGTTTAGAAGGAACGAATGCTTCTGAAGGACGATTACTTTTAAGTGAGTCAAAAATGGCCATTATTGCCGCCGATGATTTAGCCACAGCGGCTGAAAAAGTGGTTGATTTAGCGGAGGTTGCATGAGTATTTTAATTAATAAACACACTAAGGTTATTTGTCAGGGTTTTACGGGCAAACAAGGCACATTTCATTCAGAACAAGCATTAGCTTATGGGACGCAACTTGTTGGAGGGGTAACGCCAAATCGAGGGGGAGAAATACATTTAGGTTTACCTGTTTTTAATACGGTAATAGACGCTGTGAGTGTGACAAAAGCAACCGTAAGCATGATTTATGTCCCGCCTTTTTTTGCTGCAGATGCTATTTTAGAAGCGATTGATGCAGGGATTAAACTCATTGTTTGTATTACTGAGGGTATTCCTGTTTTACAAATGTTAAAAGTAAAAGCGGCCATGCAAGGAACAGATGTACTATTAATAGGTCCTAACTGTCCAGGTATTATTACCCCGGGTGAGTGTAAAATTGGCATTATGCCCGCACACATTCATCAACAAGGTTCTATTGGGATTGTTTCACGTTCAGGCACATTAACTTATGAAGCAGTAGCACAAACAACGGCTTATGGATTAGGACAAAGTACCTGTGTGGGTATCGGCGGTGATCCTATTCACGGAATGAATTTTATTGATGTGATTAGTCGGTTTCAAGACGATGAGCAAACCAAAGGGATTGTAATGGTGGGGGAAATTGGCGGTTGTGAAGAAGAGGAGACCGCTGATTACATTAAAGCTAATGTAGATAAACCTGTTGTTGCTTATATTGCAGGACAAACAGCGCCTCCTGGAAAACGAATGGGACATGCAGGGGCTATTGTAACAGGCGGTCAAGGCACAGCCGCTGGAAAAATTGCAGCACTTAAGGCTGCAAATATTCACGTTGTTCAATCCCCGACTCAAATGGGTGAAGCGATGAAAGCTTATTTTTCATAAACAGAACTGCGAAGGAATGTGGTTTTAATTGTTGATTAAAATTACATTCCTAGCTGATATTTTTCTACAAACTTAAAGAAATAAGACATGACAAAAAAAGACAGAATAACCTATAACCCTCTCCAATGTGGAGGTAAACCTTGTATTCGCGGTATGAGAATTCGGGTTTGTGATATTTTACAAATGCTAGGTGAAGGTATTAATAGTGAAGAGATATTGCAAGATTTTCCTGACTTAGAGTTACAAGATATTCAAGCTTGTTTATTATATGCCGCTCAACGGGCAAACTTAGAACGACTAGCGGCATGATTTATTGGATTGATGCACAATTACCACCGCAACTAGCAAACTGGCTTAGTGAAACATTTGAAATAGAAGCTTACGCTTTACGTGACCTACAATTACGGGATGCAAAAGATGAAGAAATTTTTCAAAAAGCACGTCAACAAGGTATCGTTATCATTAGCAAAGATTATGATTTTGTTGAAATGATATTACGCTTAGGTATACCACCCCAACTACTTTGGCTCACTTGCGGTAATATTACTAATCGCCATTTACAAGTTTTATTTACGAAGGTTTTTCCTAAAGCTCAAAAATTACTATCAAAAGGTGAAGTAATTGTTGAGATAGCTGATATATTGTAATTTAATCTTCTGTTCCCTGAAGTAATTTTTGAATATTACTTTTATGTCGCCATAATAATAATAAAGTGGTCAGGGTAAAAGTAATTATTAAATATTGATCTCCCATGATTAGCCAAACATAAAAAGGGGCTAAAATTGCCGCAACTAGCGCAGAAAGTGAAGAAACTTTACCTATCTTATAAACCAGTAACCAAGTTGCTAAAATAGCTAACCCTAAAAAAACATTAACCCCTAAAGAAACGCCCAAGGATGTTGCAACACCTTTCCCGCCTTTAAAATTAAAAAAGACAGGATACAAATGTCCGATAAATGCAGCAACAACGACCAAAGATAATAACAAACTATTAACATCAAGTAGTTGCGCTATCAAAACAGGAATAAGACCTTTGAGTGCATCGCCTGCTAAGGTGATTGCGCCTGCCTTTTTGCCTCCAATACGCACTACATTAGTCGCCCCTGGATTACCCGAGCCTTGCCCACGTGGATCAGGTAGCCTCATCAATCGACAGACAATAATTGCACTGGAAATTGAGCCTATTAGGTATGCCGCTGGAACGAGTAACCACTCAATCATAATTTAATCCTCTTGAAAACTTGTATCACGATTCTTTATACTTGATACTTATATTAATTAAAACGACTATTTTAACTGGAAAAAACACAATGGATATTATCTTTTTAGGCGGGCTTGAAATTAAAACTATTATCGGTATCTATGATTGGGAGCGTGAAACTAAACAAATAGTGGCATTAGATATAGAAATGGGTTTTGATATTAAAAACGCTGCAAAAAGTGATAATATTTCTGATACTCTTGATTATAAAGCAGTTTCTAAGCGTATTATTTCTTTTGTTGAAGAGAGTGAGTTTTTTTTAGTTGAAAAATTAATTGAAGAAATTGCCTGTATTATTCGGTCTGAATTTAATGTGCCTTGGGTTAAAATTATTTTAAATAAAAAAGGCGCAATTAGGGGTGCAAGTGATGTTGGAATTATTATTGAACGAGGTGAAAAATAATCATGCCAATAGGATACATCAGTATAGGGAGTAATATTGAACGCGAAAAAAATGTGCGTTCCAGTCTTATTGCTTTAGAAGCACAATTGGGTAAACTCCTTGTTTCTAATATTTATGAATCAGAGGCAGTCGGTTTTAAGGGTAATGTTTTTTATAATTTAATCGTAGAGTTTGAGTCAAACCTTGATGTCAAAACAGTGGCTAAACAACTCAGAGAAATTGAATTAGCACATGGAAGAAAACAAAATAGTCAGAAATTTTCAGCAAGAACCTTGGATTTAGATTTAATTCTCTATGGGAATTTAATTATTCATGACGGACGTTTACAAATTCCTCGTGATGAAATTGAACGTTATGCCTTCGTATTAGAGCCACTCGCTGAAATTGCCCCTAATTTACAGCATCCTATTAGCAAAAAAACTTATGCTGATTTATGGATAAAATTTGATAAAACAAATTTAAAACAGCATGTTATAAATATTTAAAATACTTCATAGATCATGTTTCAACGTTTCTTATTAAGGCAATATGACAAAATTTATCGTTATGATAATTGGAGACGTTATCACTTTAGTTTTAATGGGCATTTAATTTTATTAATTATGTCTATAGCGATGGTGTTTGGCATTGATACTAAACATAGTAATACTTACCAGCTCGCCGCTTTTTTATTCGTATTAGTGGTATTAGCGTTTATTAATAGTCGATTTAATCATTTAAAAGTTTCTATTAAACGAAAATTACCCCGCTATGCGACGGTGGGTGAGCCGTTTACTTATCGTGTGATTTTAAAAAATTTAAGCCCCAAACAGCAGTATGATAAGTTAGTTTTAATTGAACGCTTGCAGTGTATCCCGCCAACGCTTCAACAACTGAATGATTTTTATCAATTAGATAATCATCCTTTTTTTAAACGAATCATTGGTTTTAAAAAATGGTATAAATTTTTAAGGTATGAACGTGGGGGTTTTATAGATGAAGTCCCATTGGCAACATTAACTGAAAGAGAATTATCACTTAAAGTGAGTTTTACCCCAACAAGACGGGGTAAATTAGTTTTAGATAATAGTTATTTAGCAAAAACTGATATTTTAGGCTTATATAGGCGATTAATTTTATTAGAAGATAGGCAAAGTTTGATTGTTTTACCCCAACGTTATCCCATAAAACCTTTAAACTTGTTGGGTAAACGTAAATATCAACAAGGGGGGGTCTCTTTAGCAAATTCAGTCGGTGACTCATCTGAATTTATGTCATTGCGTGATTACCAGCAAGGGGATAGTTTAAATACAATTCACTGGAAAAGCTATGCTAAACAAGGTAAATTAATTGTAAAAAATTATCAAGATGAATATTTTGTACGTCGTGCTTTGTTACTTGATACTTTTGTGGGTTCTAAAACTAATGAGCAATTTGAAGCTGCTGTGAGTGTTGCCGCCTCCATTGCAATGTCTGAGCGGCAGAATGAAGCTTTATTAGACCTTATGTTTGTAGGGCTTGAAACTTATTGCTTTACCACCGGACGTGGTATTGACCATTTACCGCATTTGCAAGAAATTCTAGCCTCGGTACAATCGAGTTCAGACACTGCTTTTGAAAAATTACAGCAATGTGTTCTTAGTCACTCAAAACAGTGTAGTAGCTTTGTTTGTGTTTTAATGCACTGGGATGAGGCACGTCAATCACTGATTAAACAATTATTAGCCAATGGTTTTCCTGTTGCGGTATTTTTATTAACAGAAGGTAATTTGAAGCTAGATGAGTATATTAACAAGCCTAAGTATTTTTACTTACTTAATTATCATCATTTAGCGGCTGAACTAGCTGCAATAGTTTAAAAATAGGCACAATATTTTCTTTATATTAACAATCAACAAGTTTTTTCTAACACATAGATGCTTAATTATTTATTTCAACGTTCTAAAAATTCTCAAACGCTAAATCCCATTACTATTGATAAGGATGTACTTCAAAAACGTTATCAACAGTTAGTGGCAGAACAACATATTAAAACCGATTTAGCACAAGTTGCCGTATTAACGCATTTACAACACTTATTAAATGAAATAACCAAAGAAGCGAATCAAAAAAAAATTCCAGCCTCAGACATATTAAACCAAAGTCTTTATATTTTTGGCGATGTAGGGCGTGGAAAATCGTTGTTGATGGCGTTGTTTTTTGAAGCTTGTCCTATTGCTCAGAAACGTCGAGTACATTTTCATAACTTTATGCTAGAAGTCCATGAATTTGTTCATCAATGGCGTAAAGAACAAACAGGTGATCCCTTAGCCGCTTTTGCTAAACACTTGCGTCATTCAACATGGGTTTTATGCTTTGATGAATTTAATATCACTGATATTGCAGATGCAATGATTTTAACGCGATTATTTAATCATTTGTTTGCAGAGGGTTTGGTTTTTGTAGCTACCTCAAATTATCATCCTGACGATTTATATAAAGGGGGGTTACAACATGCTTTATTTTTACCTTTTATCGCCCGTTTAAAACAAGCAGCTAATGTTTTAGAATTAGTCGCTAAAGAAGATTACCGTTTAGTGCATACGGATATTTCAAATTTCAGCGTTCATATTGGGTTAGGCAATAAGGCAAACGAATTTTTAAGTCAACGCTTTGCTAATTTAACCAATAATGGGGTGACTAAGTGTTATCTACTCAAATTACCAGGACGTGAAGTTTATTTTAATGCCATGTTTGCGGATATTTTATATAGCTCCTTTGAGGAACTTTGTCACCGAACATTAGGTTCGGCTGATTATATCGAAATATCAACGCGTTTTAATACCGTTTTTATTGCTCAAATCCCCCAATTGTCGATTGAATGTCGAGATCAAGCACGGCGTTTTGTAACTTTGATTGATGCGCTTTATGAAAATAATGTCAAACTAATTTATACCGCAGCGGTTTCAGTTGATTTACTTTATAGGGAGGATGGTATTTTTGAATTTAAACGGACCCAATCTCGGTTAATAGAAATGCAATCATCTGAATATAGGCAGCGACGGCAATTACTGAAAAAATAGAGATGCGATGATTTGCATCTCTACAATTACTTATAATTCCTATTTTTTTACAATTGCATTCCAAGCAGTAAGCCATGCCTGAGACTGATAATCATCGGCATTTTTTTCTAAATCGCCACTTAAAACCATTTTTAAAGTATGAGTAATAATCCCAAAAAAATAATTATAAGCTAATAAGGGTTCTAGTGAACGTATTTCACCTTCACGAATACCTATTTGAAAAATCTTTTTAATTTTAATAAAAGGCGGGGTATTTAATAAAGGTTTTTGTTCAGGCAAAAACTCACTAACTTTGAGTGTAATCAAAAATTGTATCACTTCGGGCATTTCATCGGTCAATCTAAATAATAAATCAACAATTTCTCGTAGTTGTTCAGAAGATTTACGGTTTCGACGACGAATATCATCAATAGAAATACTTAAACTATCTAATATATTAGCATATAAAGCGTCGGCAATTGCCTGTTTATTCTTAAAATGTTGATAAATTCCACTCGGGGTTTTAAGCCCAACAGCATCTTTAATATCAGTAAGAGAGGTATTGAAATAACCTTTTTTAGCAAATAATTTTAATGCTGCTTGTAATATTTCATCCTGTGTAATAACTTTTTTGGTAATTTTTTGTTTTTCCTTATCCATTTTTTTATTGTGTTCTGTTTTATTTTATTTTAGAAACATTCAAGTCATACCTACAGTCATTAACTTGAGTCATGTCCCCTTTTAGCACGGTTAGAGCTTTACCCTTTACGTCATTAAATTTTTTAAAATTAACTCTTATTAGGTAAAAACGTTTTTATTTATTTTTGCTTTTCCTAAAGGGGGTTATTTTTGTAAGGTTGCAATAGCAGCCATTAAATAATTAATCATTGACCATAAGGTTAAAATCGCGGCAATATAAAGCAGCCAATAACCCCATGTCATTATGGGTAACCCCATAAAATCTTCACCATAAAGCAATAAGGTGATTGCTAACATTTGTGCGGTCGTTTTCCATTTACCTAAGGATGAAACCTTTACTTTCGCTCTTTGCCCTATTTCTGCCATCCATTCTCTTAATGAGGCAATGGTAATCTCACGACCAATAATAATGGCAGCAGGAATGGTTAGATAGGAATTATGTGCGGTTTCTACCAATAATACCAATACAAAAGCTACCATCAATTTATCTGCAGCGGGGTCAAGAAAAGCCCCAAAAGCGGTTTCCTGATTCATTTTTCGTGCAAGATAACCATCTAACCAATCGGTAAACCCTGCAAATATAAAAATTACTGTACAAGCAATATTTGCATATTGCCATGGTAAATAAAAGATAATCGCCAGTAGCGGAATAAAAACAATTCGTAACAGCGTTAAATAAGTTGGAATATTAAATTCAAGTGCCATCTTGATGATGAAAAGTATCGTATATACGTTGTGCTAATGGGCGACTAATGCCCTTTATGCTACAAAGTGCTTCTACGCTTGCGCGAGAAATACCTTGCGAGCCTCCAAATTGTTTTAATAATTGTTGTCGTCTTTTTTGACCTAAGCCTTTTATACCCTCTAAAGAAGACTGCTGTTTTGCTTTACCTCGCCTTTGCCTATGTGCAGTAATAGCAAAGCGATGGGCTTCATCACGAATATGCTGAATTAATAATAAAGCCGATGCATTTGAGTTTATATCCAAAGGGTGCTGTTGCCCCACTAAAATCAGCTTTTCCATTCCAGCTTTTCTATCAACTCCTTTTGATACACCGACTATCATAACATTTTTTATCATTAATTCACTTAAAGCCTTTTGTGCAGCTGTCACTTGTCCTTTACCGCCGTCAATGAATAATAGGTCAGGGGCTTGATATTCACCGTCTTTGATTCGTTGATAACGTCTTGAAACTGCTTGATAAATAGCATGACAATCATCACCGCCTGTGATGCCTTCAATATTAAAACGTCGATAGGCTGATTTTAAAGCGCCGTTTTGAGTAAATACAACGCAAGAAGCGACTGTTTGTTGTCCTTGGGTATGGCTAATGTCAAAACACTCAAGTCGTTGCGGTAACTCGTGGCAATTGAGTTCTTTTTTCAAACTTAAAAAACGGGCATAAATACTTTGTTTCTCTGCTAGTTTACTATCTAAGGCGTTTATTGCATTGGCTATCGCCATTTGTAACCATTTTAGGCGTTCATCGCGAACATTTGTCGATAAAATCACATTATGTTGTGCTTGTTTAGCTAAAACATCGGCAAGTAATGCGCTTTCATCCAATGAATGGCTAATAATTAATTCATAAGGGATACGTTTTTCCAAATAATATTGAGGAATAAATGCTTGTAAAATAGCCGCTTCATTATGTTCTGGATTTATTTTAGGAAAAAATAATTTATTCCCTAGGCTTTGACCCTGACGGATAAAAAATATTTCAACACAAGCAACCGTAGCTTTTGTCGCACAAGCAATAATATCTACATCACCGCGTTCACCATGAACAAAACTTTTTTCCAAAATCGTTCGTAATTTAACAATTTGATCTCTAAAAATACGCGCTTGTTCAAATTCTAATTTTTTAGCAGCTAACTCCATTTTGCTAATTAATTGGTTAATTAGCAAATCCCCCTGCCCTTCTAAAAATAAAATCGTATTATTTAAATCTTCGCTATAATCTTCATGACTCACTAAATCCACGCAAGGCGCACTACAACGCCCAATTTGATGCTGTAAACAGGGGCGTGAGCGGTTACTATAATAAGAATCCTCGCATTGGCGAACAGGAAATATTTTTTGTAATAATTTGAGGGTTTCTTTAACAGCCCCCGCACTAGGATAAGGTCCATAATATTGACCTTGTTTACGCTTTGCACCGCGATGGCTGCTAATTTGTGGAAAATCGTGTAATGTAGAAATAAAAATATAAGGGTAGGATTTATCATCACGCAAACAAATATTATAACGTGGCTGATAACGTTTGATTTGCTGACTTTCTAATAATAAGGCCTCGCCCTCGGTAGGGGTAATCATTACCTCAATATGGGTAATTTTAACCACCATCACTTGTTGTTTTAGTGAGGCTGTTGATTGACTAAAATAACTATTGACACGTTTTTTAAGATTTTTTGCCTTACCGATATAAATAATTTCAGACTTAAGATTAAAAAACTTATAAATGCCGGGTAATTGTGTCAAATTTTCTAAAAAAGACTTAAGATCAAATTCACTTATAGTTTCAGACATTCATCAACAACCCATTGTAAAATAGCTAATACATTTTCAGGGTGAGAAAACGTCAGGGGTTCATAGCTGGGATCTATTAATAATACATCATCTTCAAGTTTCAAAAAGCACCATAAAAAAGCTGTGGTTACACAGCCATAAATAACTTTTTTAGGTTTTCCTTCTTGTTCATTTAATAATTTTGCCGCAACCATTTCAGCGCCACATTGTGCAAGTGCCTTATTATCTATATCTTCTTTTTTAGCTTCAATAACGCAAAATACAGGGGCTTCAATCAAAGGACTATTTGGCACTAAAGATAAAATAAAATCACAAAAACCATTTAACTTTAAACTTTTATCAACATCAAACTGATAACCTGAATAAAAACTAAAACAATTATGATTCCTACGACGTAATGCTTTTAAAACAGGGGAAATAATAAATTCTGAACGTGCTTTTTCACTGCTTAAGGCTTCTGTTTTAGCTTCATTTAAAATTTGTAATAAAAATGTATCTTTTGGAAAATCATCTCTTATTGTTGGCAACCAAGACTGATTTATAATTTGAAGATTAAATTGAGTCTTTAAGTCTTTTAAGGTAAATTTATTATATGCCATGATTGATTCTCCACGAATATTAGCCCAATAAGGTTTTAATCTGTTTAAAGACATCAGCAAACATTTCACTATTTAATCTTTTTGTTTGAACATTATAACGACTAGTATGGTAAGAATTAATTAAATAATGTCCATCAGGCAAAGAATGTAGCGCATTATGTCCAAATTTTGCACTATTTAATTTTAATTTATAGGTTTTTAATATCGCATTATGAGCCAGTCCACCTAAAGCTAATATAATGGAATTATTAGGTAAAGTTTTTATTTCTGCCGCTAAATAATGATTGCAAAGGCTAACTTCTGAACCTATTGGCTTATTTTGAGGGGGTAAACATTTGACTGCATTGGTAATTCTGGCATTTTTAAGTTCTAATCCATCCTCTAAGGACTTAGAAATAGGTTTATTACTAAAACCAAAATCATACAACGCTTGATATAGTAATAATCCTGCATAATCACCTGTAAAGGGTCGCCCCGTCGCATTTGCACCGTGCATACCAGGGGCTAATCCAACAATCAACAATTGCGCCTTTTCATCACCAAACGGCGCAACGGGTAAAGCGTGATAATCAGGGTATTGCTGTTTTACATCTTTTAAAAAAGCACTTAAACGCGGGCATTGCTGGCAATGAAGATCGAAAATTGGTTTTGTGTAAGTCATTATTTTTTATTGATTTAAAATCGTTGTTATTATAAAATTTAAACTTAATTAATAAAATTCATATTGTTATTGTATAACATTATGATTTATAATAACTTTTTAATAAGATATTAATTAGAACATGCAACTTAGTAAAATCATTTTTACCGTTTTCCTTATTTACTTAAATCCACTAACTACTTTGAATAGTTCGGCAGCTGAAAAAGGGGTGGCAAGTTATTATGCACATAAGTTTCAGGGTAGAAAAACGGCAAGTGGTCAGCGTTATGACAAAAAAAAATTGACCGCAGCACATAATAAACTTGCCTTTGGTAGTCGAGTTAAAGTTACTAATTTAAAAAATAAAAAGTCTGTGATTGTAACCATTAATGATCGAGGTGCTTTTAGAAAACGCCTTATTGATTTATCTTATGCCGCAGCTAAAAAATTAGGGCTTATTAAGCAAGGTGTTGGTCAGGTTAAAATAACCGTTCTGAAACGTTAACTCTTTGCCGGAGTGAGAAAATATTCTTCACTCCGATTTTAAATTGAGATTTACTCTTCTAATTCTGCTTCTTTTTTTCGATATTGTATAGAAGAATAGATAGATAAACCGATAAAAGTAACACCGACTAAACCTGTAATAATTTCAGAAACATGTATTACCATGCTGAGTAACATAATCGTTGCTAATGCACCAATAGCGTAATGCGCTCCATGTTCTAAGAAAATGTAATCATCTAACGTTCCCTTATTAACCAAAAAAATAGTTAATGAACGGACAAACATTGCCCCAATCGCCAAACCAATCATAATGATGACGACATCTTTTGTAATCGCAAACGCGCCTATCACCCCATCAAATGAAAAACTCGCATCTAAAACTTCTAAATAAACAAAAGCCATCACACCCGAACGCTTTAACATTTTTCCTGTTACTTTTTTTCCAGTATCTTCTTCTAATAACTCAATACTTGTAATTAGCACATAAAGTACAATACCACCAAGACCGGCTAATAAAGCCGATAACTTTTCTTCTTGAGGTAAAAAACTCTGCATAATTAATAAAGCTGCTAGGGCAATAATTACTTCAGCTGAATCTAATTTTCCAATTTTAAGGAGTTTTTTTTCCAATTTCTCCAGCCACATCACTTCTTTTTCATGATCAAAAATAAAGTATAAAAAAACGAGCAATAGAAAAGTTCCCCCAAAGGCTGAAATTTGGATATGGGCAGAAGTCAAAAAAGAAGAATAAAGTTCAGGGTCTGCAACGGCCATATAAGCAACTTTAAACATGCCTAAATCAGCCGCTAAAGCCACAATAACAACAGGAAAAATTAAACGCATCCCTAATACTGCGATTAACATCCCCCAAGTTAAAAAGCGATGTTTCCAAATATCATCCATATTTTTTAACACGCCTGCATTAACCACCGCATTATCAAAAGATAAGCTGACTTCGAGTACGGCTAAAATGGCAACAATAGCCACCGCAGGCCATCCTCCCCAAAATAATGCGATCAACAAGCCAATGCCTGTTACTATAAATGAATATTTGAAATCCTGCATAATGAGTCCTTAGGCTTTTATAATATGAAAATATAATGATAACAAAAACTTACCTAGGTGTAATATTAATGACTTTACCCCTAAATTTTACTGTAAATTATTTGTTAGAATAGCTAACTATTTTTTGATTGATAACGTGTAGGATCATCAACAGAGGCTTGTTCAAACCCTGCTTTACGTAAACGACAAGCGTCACAAGTACCACAAGCGTAGCCATCTTTGTCAGCAGAGTAACAAGAGATTGTTTGTTGATAATTGATTCCTAAAGCAATGCCTTTTTGGATAATTTCAGCTTTGGTTAATTTAATTAACGGCGTATGTATTTTAATGAGCTGTCCTTCTGTGCTCGCTTTAGTTGCAACATTAGCCAGTGATTGAAAAGCATTAATAAATTCAGGGCGGCAATCAGGATAACCCGAATAATCAACCGCATTGACACCAATAAAAATGTTTTGTGCTTGTAAAACTTCTGCCCATCCAAGTGCTAATGATAAGAAAATTGTATTTCTAGCAGGAACATAAGTAACGGGAATCCCTTGTTGTGGTGTATTAGGCACGGCAATATGTTCATCAGTAAGGGCAGATCCTCCTATGGAGGCTAAATCTAAGTCAATAATTTTATGGGCTAAAACTTGATAATCATGGGCTATTTGTTTAGCAGCGGTTAGTTCTGCATTATGACGTTGA
Organism: Methylococcaceae bacterium; assembly: GCA_030626845.1. Classification (GTDB taxonomy): domain Bacteria; phylum Pseudomonadota; class Gammaproteobacteria; order Methylococcales; family Methylomonadaceae; genus WTBX01. The sequence continues at coordinate 7,893 of DAOUTG010000030.1, read as the reverse complement.
CCATAATTAAAACTAAGGGCATAACATAGAAAATTTTGTTGCCTGGCAAGTGCTAAGACAGTGATGGAATCTAGTCCACCTGAAAGAAGGATAATCGCTTTTTTTGACATGAATTACTTACCCTGAGCATCCGCCCACAGGTATTTATGAAGTTGAATTTGAAAACGAACTGCTAATTTATCGTGTAAGATTTTATCAGCAAGTAAAACGGCTGGCATTTTATCAGTAACGGGAGAAAATAAAACTTGGCAACGTGTCGTTAAATTATAATCAGCCATTATTTTTTTTGACCAATCATAATCATCATTATCTGCAATAACAAATTTAACCTGATCTTCTGCTGTTAAATGATTAATATTTTGATAAATATTTTTAGAAGACTCTCCTGAACTTGGGGTTTTTAAATCCATCACCTTGATGACACGAGAATCAACATTAGATATATCTAATGCACCACTCGTTTCTAATGAAACTTGGTAGCCTTTATCAGCTAGGCTCTTCATTAAGGGGTGAACATTGGCTTGAGAAAGGGGTTCTCCCCCTGTTATGGTAATGTAGTTTGTAGAATATTGCTCAATATCTTGAATAATTTGAGCTAAAGAAAATTTTTTTCCCCCGATGAAGGCATATTGAGTATCGCAATAAGTACACCTTAATGGGCAACCTGTTAAACGAACAAATACTGTAGGCAAGCCCACAGTATTTGATTCACCTTGTAGAGAATAAAAAATCTCAGTTAAACGCAGATAATTTACCACTAATTCGGTAGATTATAATGCAGCTTGTGTTGCTTTTATTATCGCTAATTTAGCCGCATTTGATTTAGGGTAGTTAAGAATAACATAATCTAAATATTCTTTAGCTTTAGCTTTATTATTTAGACTTAACTGAACAAATCCAAGTTTTAATAGTGCATCAGGGACTTTATTACTTTTAGGATAGGTTAAAACAACTTGATCAAATGCTTGCATCGCTTCTGTTTTTTTACCTTTCAGAAGATAAGCTTCTCCTAGCCAATATTGGGCATTATCAGCAAGTGATCCTGTTGAAAAATCTCTGATAATGTTTTTAAAATCTACCATAGCTACATCAACATTACCTGATCTAAGCTTTGCATAAGCACTTTGATAACGTTGTTGCTCACTCCCTAATGCAGCAGGTGCTTTGATCGCTACGGGGGTTGCAATAGTAGGTTTTATTGCTTGTTTAGCTTTAACGGATTCTACTTTTGCATTGACTGTTGCTACGTTTGAATTGACTACATTTTGAACTTGACCTAAACCATTAATAGCAATAGTATTTTGGTCAACTTTTGCTTGCATTCCCGCTACTGAAGCTTGTAGCTGATCTAACCGTGTTATTACCTGGTTAGTTACAGAATCTGTCACCGTTGCAGGTTGTATTAGAGCGGTACGATAGGCAACTGAGCTATCAAGAACAGGGGGTAAGGATGCAGCGTAAGCAGTACTTGCCCCTGCACAAGCGATTAATAGGATAAGCTGTGATAGTTTCATGAGTTAGTTCCTCTGGTAGATTAAATTAACACGTCGATTAAGACGCCATGCGGCTTCGTTATGACCCAATGAAGCAGGTTTTTCTTCGCCATAACTAACAAATTCTAGCTGACCTCTAAAAACACCTCCTGCTTCCATTATTCTTGCAACTGATATTGCTCGTTCTTCCCCCAAAGCAATATTATACTCACGAGATCCTCGTTCATCAGCATGACCTTCTAAAATAATCACTTGATTAGGGTTTGCTCGTAAATAGTGGATATATTTATTTATAATAGGAATAAATTGGGGACGAATTTCGCTACTATCATACATAAAGTAGATAGTCTCTTTTGCAAATGCAGCACTATCATTTATAAAAGTTTGTTTTGGGTCATTATAATTTTCTTGTGATGAAGGATTATAAGGTGTAGTCGTTCCATAATTACTAGTAACATTACCTCCATAGGCATTATAACCATCTACTGAAGCATCGGGAAGCCCATTATCAATAAATCCTTGGTCTGTCTCGTTGGTAGAACTACAAGCAGTCAAAAAAGTGACCATTAAAATTAAAACTGTTGTTTTTATCCTCATTTTATATTTCCATTCTGTACCTAGTACTATTTTAATAACTTTATTTTTGGCAAATCCCTAAAACTAGAGTATTAGTTCAATATTTTTGATGTTATTTAATTTTTCATCCTAAGTATAGTAAATATTAAACTTATGGTAATAAAGATTCAAAAAAATTAACGAATAACCTGCTCTATAAATAATAAATTCAGTACAAATTCTAAGCTAGTCAATAGCTTATAACTCAATAAGCTAAAGATTAAACTTAAAGTAATTGATTAGAACAAAGAGGCATAAATTGCCGATTTTTATTTTTAGGTTAAGGAGCCCATGCAGGCTCTCGTACTTCTGGGTTTTGAAACGCTAATGGTTGTTTGATTCTCCCATCAATAGAAACTGCCTCGAGTATTCCTCTTCCTGCTCTTCTAGTCGCATATAACACCATTGCGCCATTATTTGAAAAACCTGGAGACTCATCTAAACTTCCTTGTGTTAAGGTTTTAATAGCCCCTGTATTGAGATTCATTAACGCTATTTTATAGTTTGCAGCGGTTGCATGTACCATTACAATTTTAGACCCATCAGGTGAAAAACTAGCATTGGCATTATAACTTCCTTTGAAAGTTAAACGTGTTGCTTTCCCGCCATTGCTTGATATTTTATAAATCTGAGGCTTACCCGTTTGATTAGAAGTGAAAACTAAAGTTCGTCCATCGGGTGACCATGCAGGCTCGGTATTAATCCAATGATTATCAGTGAGTTGTGTTAGTTGCTTACTAGATAAATCAAGAATATAAATATCAGGGCTACCCGCTTTAGATAAGGTTAATGCAAGTTTACGACCATCAGGTGACCATGCAGGCGCACCATTAATACCAGGATAAGAGGTCACTTTAATTCGGTTTCCCGTCGTTAAAATTTGTACAAAAATTGCCGCTCTATGATTTTCAAAGGAAACATAGGCAATTTTATTTCCATCAGGTGACCATGTAGGTGACATAATAGGCTCTTTTGAGGAGACGATAGTTTGGGAATTGTGGCCATCAACATCAGCAACTTGTAATTGATAGTTTCTATTATTGACATGACCATGACTACTTACAAAAGCAACTTTAGTTCCAAAAATACCTTTATTTCCTGTCAACTTTTCATAAATTAAATCACTAATTTGATGGGCAGCACGGCGTAATCCTGTAGCATCTGCCGTGATTTTATAATCCATAATTTGTTCATTTTTGGACACATCAAGCAATTGGAAAAAAATTTCATAGCCCCCCCTTGCCCGTTGCGTATTTCCAACAACTAGATACTCTTGCCCTAAAATTTGCCAATTTTTCATCACCACTTGGTTAGCAGAAGTGGGTTGGGACAACATATCTTGCTCTGCTAAAGTTTTAAAATAACCACTACGATTTAAATCATTGTCAATAATAGCTGAGATATTTTCAGTTAAAGTCTTACTTGAACCAAAAGGAGAAATGGCAATAGGCACTTTGCTTTCAAAGGATTTCGTTATATCAATATTTAATTCAGCATGAATGAGAGGCGAATAAATAACCCATAAACAAAAAAAGGCCAGTAATTTTAAAAATTTCATAGAGTAACTTTTGCTTTTGAAAATTAGAGTGGGTTTTAAGAACATCAGTATAAATTTTATTCAGGTCTAAAAGTGAAAGTAAATGATTTTAAGTGCTCCTCAAATAAAACAGGATTATCGGGAATAGGTAATGGGCTAGCATTACGAACTGCATTTAATGCAGAGCGATCAAATAGTTCATCACCGCTACTTTTTACCTTATTAACCGCAATAACTTTGCCACTTGGCATTAAATTAACTCTAATAACACAAGATAAGCCTTGTGACATTGAGATAGGTCGATTCCATCGTGCTTTTACTCTTCGTCTTAATGCCGCTGTAAATTGAGATATATCTTGTTTAGTCTTTATTTTCGCCGCCTCGCCTAGCTGTTGTTCTTGTATTTGAGACGCTTTTGCCACAGCACTTGCTTTTTGATCTGCTTGTTGTTTTTTACGGGCTTGTTCTTGGCGTTTTTTTTCTGCTATTTGCAGCTTAGACTTTGCAGAAGATGAGCGGCTTGCCATATCCGCCGCAATCGCATTTTTTAGTCGTAATTTTTCTTTTTCAGCCTCTTTTGATTTTTTTATTTTAGTTAAACGTGCTGTTTCTTCTTTAGCTTTTTTTTGCTTAATTTTAGCTAAACTAGCGGCTTTTTTACGAATGGCTTCTTTTTTTATGGCGGCTTGTTGTTGCTGTTTTTTATTTTTAGCAATTTCAGCTTTTTTCAACACTTTTTGTTGCCTAGTTTTTTCTACTTTTTCCCGTACCCTTTTTTTTGCTAAAGCCTGTTTATGCTTAGCTTCTGCAATAACTTGATTCGCTTCTTCCTTTTCTTTAATAACCCGTTGCTTTTGGACGGCTAATTCTTTCTCAATAACATCAAATTTTGCTTTTAAAACCGCTTGTTCAATTTCTTGCTTTTTGATTTCAGCTAATTCTTCAATTTCTTGTTTTTCAGCTTCAATTCTTTGTGTTTCCTCAAGCGCGAACAAACGATTTACTTCTCGTTGTTGTGCTTTACGCTCTATTTCAGCTTTTTGTACTTGTTCAGCCTCAATTTCTTTTGCTTTTTCAATCGCGGCTAATCGATTTGTTTCCTGCTGTTTTTCAATTTTTATTTTAGTAAGCCGTATTTGTTCTTGTTTAGCTTTCTCTGCTTGTTGGGCTAGTTTTTTTGCATGAGCCTCCTCATCAAAAACAAAAGCTTGTATGGCTTCTTTAGGTTCTGGAACCTCAAGTTTAGGCTTAATCGTAAAACTAAAAGTGAAAAATAGCACCAATAATAAGTGTAAAGCTAATGCTATTAACAATTCCGAACCGTATCTCATAGCCTTACTCGTCTGGGTTTGTCATTAGCCCTATACGGGCAATTCCCGATTGCTTTAACCTCGCCATTACGCTAACAACATGACCATAGTTAACGCTTTTATCCCCTCGAATATAAACTTGTATTTTTGGTTTTTTTTGATAAAGTGCGATAACTTTTGATGTCAATTCATCCTCTGAAATAGCAATAGCTTTAGCCCCATTTTCACTTAAATAGTACTGCCCTTGCTTTTTTATACTGATAATAAGGTTAGACTTTTCCTTTTGTTCAATAGGATTTCCTTGAGTAACAGGTAAATCAATTTCAACGCCTTGTTGTTGCAAAGGGGCTGTCACCATAAAAATAACTAATAAAACCAGCATCACATCAATGTAAGGGACGACATTGATTTCTGCCATTGGTTTTCTTCGTTTACGATGGGTTGTATTCATTTGTTGTGTGCCAATCTTTGTAAAAGAATAATAAACTCATCAATAAACATTTCATGACGACTGGCTAAACGATCTACACGGGTAGAAAAACGGTTATAGGCGATAACCGCAGGAATGGCGGCAAATAAGCCAATAGCCGTAGCAATTAATGCTTCTGCAATTCCTGGTGCGACTTGAGTTAAGGTGGCTTGTTGTACATTCACTAAGGAACGAAAAGCATTCATAATTCCCCAAACCGTTCCAAATAAGCCAACATAAGGACTCGTAGAACCGACTGTTGCTAAAAAGGGTAATGCTTGATCTAATCGGTCAAATTCACGGGTTAGTTCAATACGCATGGCTCTTTGCGCGCTTTCAACGAGAACAATAGGCTCAACATTCCCTTTTTGTCGCATTCGAGAAAATTCTTTATAACCACTTAAAAATATTTTTTCAATCCCTTCTGATTCAAAATCATTGGCTGTTAATTTTTTATAAAGTTCTGTTAATTCAATACCTGACCAAAATTCTTTTTCAAAATCATCCGTAATACGAATGACTTGTTTAATTTCACGTCGTTTAGAAAAAATAAACATCCATGAAATAACTGATGCTGCCAATAAAATTAGCATCACAAACTGTACAACTAGGCTTGCATCTTTAACAAGATGAAAAATAGATAAGTCAATATTCATAGGTTTATTGTTTTATACGTTAGGATTAACGAGATAAGGATAATTAAAGCCTAGACGATTATTGAAATTCTGCTCGTAGTAAGGGAGGAATCACTTTAGGTCGCATGGTTTTTGCATCTAAACAAGCAATGGTTACGGTGGCTTTACATAGCACTTTATTTTCCCGAGTGATTGATTGTTCAAAGATTAAGCTAACTTTTTTTAATCGACTAATTTCAGAACTGACATTTATTTGTTCATTAAAATGAGCGGGGCTTAGATAATCTACATTAATTGAGCGCACTGCAAAAATAATGTTGTCATTATTCATTAATTCATCTTGTTCAAAGCCTTTTGAACGCAACATTTCTGTGCGAGCGCGTTCAAAAAATTTCAAATAATTAGCATAAAAAACAACGCCACCTGCATCCGTATCTTCATAATAAATACGAATGGGCCAATTAAAATTTTTCATGAGACTCTATTATTCAACGGAAAGCTGATCTAAAACATCATGACTAATATTTGCATTAGAATACACTTCTTGTACATCGTCTAAATCTTCTAACCGATCAATTAAACGTAACATTTTTTCAGCCATTGAAACATTTAATTCCGTTTCATTTTCTGCCTGCATGGTAACTTCTGAATTTTCAGGTTCAAAACCTGCGGCAATCATCGCTTCTTTTACATTTAAATAGTCATCAGATGCGGTTATTACATCAACTGAGCCATCATCATGGGTAATAATATCTTCAGCACCCGCTTCCATCGCAGCTTCCATAATCGCATCTTCATCCACATCACTGTTATAACTGATAATGCCGACTTTATTAAATAGATAGGCGACTGAGCCATCTGTGCCTAAATTTCCCCCCGCTTTTGAAAATGCGTGACGAACTTCGGCAACGGTTCGGTTGCGATTATCCGTTAAACAATCAACAAGAACCGCCGTTCCACCAGGCCCATAACCTTCATAACGAACGTCTTCATAATTAACGCCTTCCATTGTACCTGTTGCTTTTTTGATGGTATTATTAATGGTGTCACGTTTCATATTTGCGCCCAATGCTTTATCAATGACAGCGCGTAAACTAGGGTTATTCGCCACGTCTCCCCCTGCTTTTGCTGCCACTGAAATTTCGCGAATAATTTTGGTGAAAATCTTACCGCGTTTAGCATCTTGCGCACCTTTACGGTGTTTAATATTAGCCCATTTACTATGTCCAGCCATTGTATCTCTCTACATCATTATATAAAGGGGGGATTTTAACATTCTGACACTGGCTTATCGACAGCAAAGTTACAAAATATATTTCAACACACCTGTTAATGATGGCTCGGTTACATAAAAATCGGCTTGTTGTTCTACAATATCTCGTCTAGCAACGCCCCCAAAACCAATCACTTTAACGCCAATTTGTTGGGCTTCTAAATCTGTCTTTCCATCACCTATTAAAACCATTGTTTCAGGGGATGTACTAATTTGTTGGCAAATTTCAGCTTTCCCCCCTGTTCTTGCTAAAGGGGATTTTTGATTAAAATCTTGATAGCTATCATCATCATTAAACAAAACATCAACCGCATGAACCTGATTTTCTGGTACAGCCAATAATTTGGCGAGCGGTAAAATAGCCTGTCTTAATCCACCGCTAATAATATGGATTTGTTTCCCTTGTTGATGCAGTGTCTTAAAAACCTCCTCAACCCCTGTAACCATTTCAGCAATATATAAATCAGCTAAAGATTTAATTGCCGCTTTATTAGGTCTAATTAAATCTAAGCGTTTTTTATAAATCGCTTCTAAAGCTAATTCACCATTCATTGCGGCATG
>DAOUTG010000064.1 GCA_030626845.1 Methylococcaceae bacterium | reverse complement strand
GCGCCTGACTCCTACCGCGATATTGAAGCGTTGTTGCCGATTATCTATCCAAAGGTAAGCCTTTCTTATGAAAGCATAAGGGAACATCGGCGCACGAAGTATTAACAGGGACAAAAATTGATGACCGGCTAACCCAAATAGGCTATCCGCCGTCTAAAACGCTGAATTAGGTCGTTATCAACGACTCTAGTTTTCTATAGTCTCCATTTATTATTGTATTTGGAAGCAGTGTTGTGCTATGTCATTTGTAAAGCAAAAACGCTGTTTTTGATCAGTCCCAATTATTGGGTTCTTTCATTTAAGTCGGTATAATATAAAATATATAAAATATATGCTATTTTAAAATTTTGGGTGATTCATGAAATATAAAAAATTTCCTCTTAGTTCTCCTCAGCGCGAAATTTGGTTTGATCAAATTTTACATGAGGATATCCCGCTTTATAACCGTGCGCGTTATATTAAAGTTCCAGGTGTTATTAATCCTGCTTTACTTGAACAAGCTATTAATATTTTAATTAAAAAACACGATAATTTACGCACAATATTAATTAAAAATGAGGAAGGGATTCCATTACAAACTTATGAAACTGATATTAATGTAAGCGTTCCGCTATGGGATTTTAGCGAAAAAGTTGATCCTGATAAATTTACGAGACAATGGATGTTAGAACGCTCAAGTGAGCCATTTACATTGATAGGACATGTATTATTTCGTTTTGATTTAATAAAAGTTAGTAATGAATGTTATTATTGTTTAATGCAATACCATCATTTAATCACGGATGGTTATACCAATAGCCTACTAACTCGTTCATTAGCAGATATTTATACCCAATTAGCAGATCAAAAAACGCCTGATTTAAAAAGTAATCCTTATAGTCATTTTATTGATTATGATGCCGCTTATGCTAATTCAGAATTATTTGAAAAAAAGCGTAGATATTGGCTAGAAAAATATAGTATTTTACCTGCGCCATTATTTAGTCCCCGTTATCATATTAATTCGAATGATGAATTTATTGGTAGTCAATCAGAAATACTTGAAATTCCTCGTAATCTATATCAAGAATTAAGTGATTTTGCAAAACAGCATCATGTTAGTTTATTTTGTGTTTTATTGGCAATATTTTATGTTTATTTTACCCGTATTGGACAGCGTGATGATTTTACAATCGGTATTCCAACTTTAAATCGAGTTAATACTGAGTTTAAAAAAATTGCAGGGCTATTTACTATTATTAACCCCTCATTTTTTAATTTTGGCAAAGAGCTAATTTTCACAGAATTATTACAAAAGATTTATCAGTCACTTAAAAATGACTTATCCCACCAACCTTTTACTAATAGTGAAATTAATCGGAGCATCAATCAAGGCAGTAATTATTCATCACTATTTGACATTAGCTTATCTTATTTACGTTTTGATACGGATGCTATTTTTAATGGCATTCAAAGTGAAACAACGCTTTTACCTAACTTATGGGAGCAATTACCATTATCAATTTACATTCAGGATTTTCATCAAGATAGCGATGTAAAAATTGATTTCATTTATAATTTATCCTATTTTAAAGCACATGAAATCAAAGCTTTACAAAATGGGATCATGGGTCTCTTAAAGTCTATTTTAAAAGAAAGTAATATTTCTGTATGCCAATTGCCTATCCTCACAGAACAAGAAATTTTAAAGTTACAAAAATGGAATAGTACAAAAAGAGGTTACCCAGAAAATAAACAAACAATTGATTTATTTGAGCTGCAAGTTAAAAACACGCCTAATCAGGTGGCTATTACCTTTGAAAATAAATCACTAAGTTATCAAGAACTAAATAAAAAATCTAACCAATTAGCTTATTATTTAGATAATCTTAAAAATGCACAAAACATTAAGTTACTTAAAAATAACCCTTTAATAGCTATTGCAATAGAAAGATCACTTGAGATGGTGATTAGTTTATTAGCTATTCTTAAATTGGGGGGGGCTTATATTCCTATTGATCCGCATTACCCTAGTGAACGAGTGCGTTATATGCTTGAGCATAGTGCTGCACCGCTATTATTAACTCAAAGTCATTTAACAAAACAATTACCCCTTGATACATTTAAACACGAATGTTTTATTCAATGTATTGATATATTAAATTTAGATTTATACTCACCTAAGAATTTAAATAAACGTAGCGAATCACATGATTTAGCTTATGTTATTTATACTTCGGGTTCAACAGGTAAACCGAAAGGGGTTATGCTAGAGCAGCATAATTTATCTAATTTTTTGCAAGATATGCAGCAGCGATTAAAAATAACGTCTGATGATAAATTATTCGCCGTAACCACATTATCTTTTGATATTGCTGCATTAGAGATTTTTTTACCGCTTATTTCAGGAAGCCATTTATATCTAGCTAATCAAGCCATGGTAAGTGATAGTTTAGCGTTACAACAACAATTAAAAAAATATAAAATTAGCATTATGCAGGCAACCCCTGCAACGTGGCAACTCTTAAAACACAGTGATTGGCAGTCGGAAAATCCTTTAACAATTCTTTGTGGCGGCGAAACTTTATCGTCTGAATTAGCAAATTACTTATTTAAAAATAGTACTTTTTTATGGAATGTTTATGGTCCTACAGAAACAACTATTTGGTCATCAGCCTATCAAATTAAAACAGTTGTAAAATCAGCCCCCTCTATTGGTCAACCTATGGCTAATACGCGGCTATACATTGTTGATAGAGATCATCAAATACTTCCATTAGATGTTGCTGGTGAACTTTGTATCGCGGGGGCAGGTATTTCACGCGGTTATTTAAATCATCCTGAATTGACCGCTGAAAAATTTATTGAAATTGAATTGTTAGGTAAAAAAGAACGGCTCTATAAAACAGGCGATCTTGCTAAATGGTTACCTGATGGAAATTTGGACTATTTAGGGCGTATTGATCATCAAATTAAATTACATGGATTTCGTATAGAGTTAGGTGAGATAGAGACAAGTCTTTGTCTACATCCCGCAGTTAAAGAGGCTGTCGCTATTTTATATGAAGCGGATAATAATAAATACTTACTGGCTTATGCAACAATAAATACAAAAGAAAATACGACTGATGATTTACAGTTATGGTTAAAAAATAAGCTCCCTAATTACATGTTACCTTCACAAATATGCTTATTAGATACTTTACCTCTTACTGCTAATGGAAAAATTGACCGACTGTCTTTACCTATACCTAATAAAAATAATACGCCGCAAATTAATTCACCTCATACTGTTATAGAAGAGCGTTTGGCAAGAATTTGGGCTGAAACTTTGGGCATTGAAACAAAAAATGCGGTGGGTGCAACGCAGGTAAATATTCATGATAGTTTTTTTTCTATGGGGGGGCATTCATTATTTGCAGTTCAACTTATTACTCAAATACAAAAATATTTTAAAATAAAAGTTCCTTTACGCTGTTTATTTGAACATCCTACTATTGCAGAGCTTGCTACCTATATTGATTCAAAATCTAAACAAAACCTAAGCTCAAAAAATAAATCGTGGTCAGCGCTGGTTCCACTCCAATTAACAGGAAATAAAAAACCTGTGTTTATTATGCCTGGTGGAAGTGCGGGTGAAGAAGAATTAATAAATCTAGTGAAATTAGTCTATTTATTAGGTAAAGAGCGACCTGTTTATGGATTACAAGCCCGTGGCTGGGATGGTTTATTACCTCCTTATGCGAGTGTTGAAGAAATGGCAATTGATTGCATTAAAGAAATACGCACTATTCAGCCTAAAGGCTCTTATCTATTGGTTGGAGAGTGTTTAGGTGGACGAGTTATATTGGAGATAGCACAACAATTACAAGCGCAAGGAGAAGATATAGAACAGATAATTCTCATAGAAACGGTATTACATGATGGGGGGAAAAATTTAAAGTCTTTAATGAAAAATATAATATTACCCAAAGTTAAGCGTCATTGGGAAAAGTTGTCAAAAATGACCTTAAATCATTGGTTAAACTATATTTTTGATAAAAGTAAAAAAGCAATGAGAATATTATTTCCCAAAGTTGAATTTTCCTACAACCTTTCTGAGGCTGAAAAAATAAATTTATATAAAAATACGCATAAAAATATGATTTTCCGTTATCAACCTAATGTTTATTCAGGACATTTACACTTATTAATGACCAAAAAATTATCAAAAAGAAAAATAATATCAGAATGGAACGCTTTAGCAACAGAAAATGTTAGCATTTATACTCTTTCAGGGGAACATGAAAAAATTACTTATCTTGGAGAAGAGGTGGAGACAACGGCTAAATTATTAAAAAATTGTTTGAATAAAATATAAATTTTCACACGACGTATTACAAAAAATAGTGATGAAAATTTGTATGCTTTAATTGCGCTAAGAGTTACTAACTGTTCTTGAATTTTTATCTATAAATTAGGTATAATTATTTAAAATAATATATCTTAAAGGGGTTGGAAACTAGAAATTGGGTAAGAATTAAATACTCCCCTTATGTGAGTAAGTTGAGGTAAGTTTTAAAGAATAGCGTGAATTTCTTTAAGCCAATCAGTGAAATTATATTTTTTTATGCTAAAATGAAGACTACATAAGCTAAGGTTTATGTATCTAATAATCATATAAACAACACGAGGGTTTGTAATTAATGAAACTTTTAAAACATATTGCTTTAGGTCTTTTTCTTGCTGTTTCTTCTGTCGGTATTTCTTCAGTAGCACTTGCTGAAGATGAGGGTAGAATTTCATATAATCCAGCTGATGCAATTGATTTAGTCGTTACTAAAATCAATGAAGCAGAAGAAGCGATTAAAGCGGGCGGCGATAATATGGATATTGCAAATATTATCAAAGAAGCGAAAGACTTTAGCAAAGAAATCAACGCTAATGATAATGTTGATGTTAGACGCCAACGTGCAAACTCTAATTTAACTAAAGCAAGATCACTTGCTAAAAAAGGTAAATTAGAAGAGTCTGCTGCTCTTTTAGAAGAAGCTAAAGAAAAGTTTGCTGGTCTAAAAGCACATTTGTAATCGTTACGACGATTTCTAAGTTTATCAGGACACTTTCAAGTGTCCTGATTTTATTCTACCCTATTTTAATCCTCGCTTTAATTCTCCAGTTGTTGTCTAAGTAATCGCAGTGCTTTTCCTCGGTGACTGAACGTATTTTTTTGCTCGCGGCTTAATTGTGCTGAAGTGCAATTATATTCCTCTACAAAAAATACAGGGTCATAACCAAACCCGTTGTTTCCTGCTGCTTGTAAAACAATATGTCCCTCCCAGATACCTTGAGTTATAACAGGGCATGGATCATTTTCGTGTTTCATAAATGCTAATATACAAATAAATCGCGCACTTAGGTGTTCCTTATTTGGCAATGCTTTAATGTCATGAATTAACTTTAGAAGATTATCTTTATCACTCGCTTCTACCCCTGCGTAACGCGCAGAAATAACCCCAGGTTTTCCCCCTAAAGCATCAACTACTAACCCAGAATCATCAGCAATCGCAGGTAATTGGCTTTCAAAAGCGGCATGACGTGCTTTTAAAATAGCATTTTCAACAAAGGTTGTTCCTGTTTCTTCAATTTCCTTAATATTGAATTCACTTTGAGGAATGATTGAATAATCGGCAAGCATTGCTTGAAACTCTTTAATTTTCCCTTTGTTGCCACTCGCAAGAACAATTTTTTGATGTTTGGATAGCATAGTTAACTTTGTGCTAACGCTTGTTGCTGTTTTTCTAATAAGTCTTTAATGCCTATTCTAGCAAGTTCCAGCATTGAATTTAACTCATCTTTTCTAAAGGCATGACCTTCTGCTGTACCTTGAATTTCAATGTAGGCTTCGGCATCATTCATGACAACATTCATATCAGTTTCTGCATTACTATCTTCTGCATAATCTAAATCTAAGACAGGAACGCCATTATAAATTCCCACAGAAACTGAGGCAACTTGACCAAATAGCGGGTTTTTTTTAATCGTTTTTTTAGCCAGCATTGATTTAATGGCTAATGAGAGTGCAACAAAACCCCCAGTAATAGCCGCAGTTCGCGTGCCACCATCAGCTTGTAAGACATCACAATCAATCGTGATTGTATGTTCTCCTAAAGCTTTAAGATTAATCGCAGCTCTTAATGAACGTCCAATTAAGCGTTGAATTTCTAAAGTGCGTCCGCCTTGTTTACCTCGACTTGCTTCACGTCCCATACGTTCATGAGTAGAACGAGGTAACATGCCATATTCAGCGGTGACCCAGCCTTCACCTTTGCCTTTTAAAAAACGAGGAACTCTACGCTCCACACTGGCTGTACACAAAACACGTGTTTCGCCATATTCGACTAAAACAGAGCCTTCAGCATGTTTAGTAAAATGACAAGTAAATTTAATATCCCTTAGTTGCTCAGGTGTACGTCCGCTTGGTCTCATAATGACTTCTCCTCTTTTAAAAAACCCAACAGTATACCTGTTTTATCAACAAAATTTACAGCTTGTTGTTGAGTTGAATAAAGGAAAATAAAAATTAGATGTGAAGTGTTTATTGTAAACAAGTTATTAAGAATGCTAGTATCACCTGTTTTATCTGCCTATACGTTGTTTTTCCCATGGACTTCAAGGATATTTTATGATTTCAGAAAGCATTATTAATCTTACGCACTGGCAATTTATACTCCCCTCATTACATCATTTTTTATTTATACCTTTAATCGTTGGCTTATCACTGGTTTTAGCGATTATGGAATCCGTTTATATCATTACGGGGCGTAAAGATTACAAAGCAATAACGCTTTTTTGGGGAAAACTTTTTGGAATTAATTTTGCAATTTTTTTACTCATAAAATTAATAATCGCGGTTCAGTTTGGTATGAATTGGTCTTATTTGTCTTATTATATAGGAGATATTTTAGGCTCATCTTTTGTAATTGAAACGTCAATCATTATTTTTTTACAAGCAAGCTTGGTGGGATTATTTATTTTTGGGTGGGATAAATTAAATAAAGGGACACATTTATTCGTAACTTGGCTAATGATGCTGAGTTCTCTCATGTTACAGGGTTGGTTATTAGTTATTAAGAGTTGGATGAACAATCCCCTTGGTGCAGACTTTAATTATCAGACTATGCGAATGGAGTTAATTAATTTCACAGATTTAATTTTTAACTCAATAGTTTATGCTGAATTAATTCAAAGACTTAGTTTAAGCTACTTATTGACGGCGGTATTTATATTAGCGATTAGTGCTTATTATCTTTTAAAGGAATGTAAACAAGAAATTGCAAAAGCTTCATTTATTTTTTCTGCAAATTTTGGTTTAATAGCAACGTTATTAATTTTTATGATAGTAAGTTTTAGTGATATTTTACCCAATACCTCATTTAGTGTCCCTTCATTAATAGACAGCTCTAAAACTTTAGCAACTAATCGCCAAAGAATTCGTAATGGAATAAAAGCCCATACCTTACTTGATAAATTGCGTGATAGACAACATAAAGAGGGCGTGCTGGAAGAATTTAATCGTTATCAAAAAGATTTAGGTTATGGTTTATTATTAAAACAATCGCTTGAAAATATTATTGAGGCCAGTGATGAGCAAATTGAATTGGCTGCACAATTTTCTCTCCCCGTTAAATTTCCTTCATTTTGGTCATCTGGAATCATGCTCACTAGCGGGATAATTGCTTTAATTATTTTCATTAACGCACTAGTAGCTAGTTTAATTTTTAAATATCGACAATCTTGGCTATTGAAAATTAGCCTTTATAGTTTTCCTTTACTATGGATAGCTTATCTAATTAATGCGCTTAGTCATGAATTAGCTTACCAACCTTGGGCAGTTAAAGATGTTTTTCCCATTTTTTTAAGTCCCTCTTCATTATCTGAGTCTAACTTGTGGTTGTCCTTAGTAGGCTATTTGATAACTTATATCATTTTTATCAGTGCAGAAATAATTTTAATGCTGAAATTTATTAATCAATCACCTAAACCCAAAAATAACAAACGCCCTTCATTTGAAATGAATACAGGAGAGCTTCTATGAGTTTTGATTATGAAATGATGCGTTGTATTACTTGGGGATTATTATGGTTACTAATTATTCATTTTTCGTTAACTGGGGGTTATTACTTAGGGGTAAGTATTTTATTTCCTTTTTTAGCTGAAACAGATGAAGAGCGTTATTTTCTTATTAAATCACTAGGCAATACTTGGAATGGTCATCAAATAGGGTTTATTGCCATGATGATTCTTTTGTTTAGTGCTTGGTCAATAGCGTATTCTGTATTATTTACAGCGTTTAATTATCTATTATTTTTAACTATTATCTTATTATTACTCAGACCCTTTCTATTTTATTATCGTAATAAATTTATTGCTGAAAAATGGCTATATTTATGGGATAAAGCTTTATTTCTAAGCGGTTTTATTCCTGTTTTTATTTTTGGTCTTGCGATTGGTAATTTATTAAAAGGCATTCCCTTTCATCTTGATAGTGATATGCGAATTATTTACTACGGTGATTTTTGGGGATTGTTAAATCCTTTTGCTTTATTAACCGCGATTACCACATTAGGCTTATTTTCTTTTTATGGGGCAAGTTATATTCAACTTAAAACAGAGAGGGAAGTTACACTTTGTGTCAAAGGAAAACTCCAGTTAGCTGCAATTATCACGATACTCGGTTTTATTTTGACAGGTTTGTGGGTGATGCGCCTTGAAGGTTATCATATTGAATCGGAAATTTTAGCCAATGGGGTTTCAAATCCCTTAGCAAAATTTGTTAAACGAGGCGAGGGTTTATGGTTAGATAATTATGAACATATTCCCGCACTGATGGCTATTCCTATTTTGGCATTGATAAGCTGTGGTTTAACGGTCTGGTTATCAACACACTATAATAAATTGAAATTGGCTTTTATTTGTAGTGAAATCACGATTGTTTGCATGATTAGTACGGTTGCTTTATCCATGTTTCCCTTTATGCTGCCCTCTAATATGTCATTAAATAGTTCACTTTCACTATGGGACTCAAGTTCCAGCTATCATGCTTTACAGTTTATACTTTTGATGATGGCTATTTCCTTACCAATTATTTTAATTTCCACTCGTTGGTTTTTAAAATTATTTCAGACTTAAGAAGAGAGCGATTATTTATTTTGAACTAATAACCTAGTGCTTTACTATGGAATTAAACAGGTCTAAAATGACGGATACATCAATATAAAAATTATCGTTAAAAAATTATGTCAGCCACCAGCACAGAAATAGAAAACCTCATTGGACAAGAATACAAACAAGGTTTTGTCACCGAACTAGACGTTGATACTTTTCCCGTTGGATTAGACGAGGAAGTTATTCGTAAGCTATCTAAGGTTAAAAATGAGCCTGAGTTTATGCTTGACTATCGTCTTAAAGCTTTTCGTCATTGGCAAACAATGGATAACCCTGATTGGGCGCAATTAAAGATTGATCCCATTGATTATCAAGCGATTAGTTATTATTCAGCCCCTAAGAAAATAGAAAAATTAGGGAGTTTAGATGAAGTCGACCCGCAATTATTAGAAACCTATAAAAAATTGGGTATCCCATTAGATGAGCAAAAGCAACTGGCAAATGTTGCTGTAGATGCGGTTTTCGATAGCGTTTCCGTTGCAACAACCTTTAAAGGTAAATTACATGATGCGGGGGTGATTTTTTGCCCTATTTCCGAGGCAATTCGTGATCACCCTGAGTTAGTTAAACAATATTTAAGCTCGGTTGTCCCTGTCGGTGATAACTTTTTTGCCGCATTAAATTCTGCCGTATTTACCGATGGTTCATTTGTTTATATTCCCAAAGGCGTTCGTTGTCCGATGGAGCTATCAACTTATTTTAGAATCAATGCCAGTAATACAGGACAATTTGAGCGTACTTTGATTATTGCCGATGAAGGCTCGCATGTTTCCTATTTAGAAGGTTGTAGCGCACCGCAACGAGATGAAAACCAACTCCATGCCGCTGTGGTTGAATTAGTGATTTTAAAAGAGGCAGAAATTAAATATTCTACAGTTCAAAACTGGTATCCTGGTGATAAAGAAGGCAAAGGGGGGATTTATAATTTTGTGACTAAACGTGCTAATTGTTTAGGTGATGATTCTAAGGTTTCATGGACGCAAGTAGAAACAGGCTCTGCAATCACGTGGAAATATCCGAGTTGTGTTTTAACAGGGGATAATTCAACGGGTGAATTTTATTCTGTTGCCTTAACCAATAATTTGCAGCAAGCCGATACGGGAACCAAAATGATTCATATTGGTAAAAATACCTCGAGTACGATCATTTCCAAAGGTATCTCCGCAGGACGAGCGCAAAATACTTATCGGGGTTTAGTGAAGGTATTAAAAAATGCAGAAAATGCACGTAATTATACCCAATGTGATTCCTTGTTAGTCGGTGATAAATGTGGCGCGCATACATTCCCTTATGTAGAAGTCAAACAACCGACAGCGCAAGTTGAACACGAAGCAACAACTTCTAAGATTAGCGAAGATCAATTATTTTTCTGTCAACAACGAGGATTATCGGCGGAAGATGCCGTGTCAATGATTGTGAATGGTTTTTGTAAGGAAGTATTTAAAGAATTACCGATGGAATTTGCGGTTGAAGCGCAGGCATTATTAGGGATTAGTTTGGAAGGTTCGGTGGGTTAATCAATTAAATAGGCGGATAGTATGAATCACAAACAAATCACTGCGATTATCCATAGAGAAGATGATGTTTATGTTTCTTTATGTCCTGAATTAGATATTGCCAGTCAAGGCTTGAATATTGAAGAAGCGAAAGATAATTTAAAGGAAGCGGTTGAATTGTTTTTTGAGTGTACTTCAAAAGAAGAAATAATAAAAGAGCTTGATAAATGAACTCATAATTTTAAAATGAGATAGAACAATTACTGCCTGAGCGGCAATAAAGTTGCAAGGTATGCATAGCGTATCTTTTAGCGTTATGAGCATTTTGGTACGCGGTGCGTACTTTGTTCGGTTTAGAGCCAACTATAAAGGAGAAAATGATGCAAGCGATTAGACAATATGCGGAAGTTGAAAATGGTTATTTGCATGTCAAATTGCCTGAGAATTTTACTGAAAAAAATGTTGAGATTATTATTTTAACGCCTGAAAAACGCTCAGAGGTCATAGTAAAAAAAGAAAATAAAAATGAATTAAGTCGTTTAGCGGGAACTTGGTCAAATGAGGCGTTGGAAGAGTTTAATCAAGCAACGAGTTATTTTAATCAAATAGAGACTGAGTTATGGAAATGACTAAATTGTTAATTGATACGAATGCTTATACCGCGTTTAAAAATAATTTATCTGAGGCGGTGAGTATTTTTGAACAGGTAGCAGCGTTGTATTTGAATAGTATTGTGTTAGGTGAGCTACAAAGCGGTTTTGCTGTGGGTACGCGGCAAGTTAAGAATCAACAGGAACTTGAATTATTTTTACAGTTAGATAAAGTTGAAGTTTTAGATGTTAATCAAATAACAGCAAGCTATTATGCTCAAGTATATAAGTTATTACGTCAAAAAGGTCAGCCCATTCCAACTAATGATATTTGGGTAGCAGCGATAGCGTTACAGTATGATTTATCAGTTTTTACTTATGATAAGCATTTTAGTGCTATTGATAACCTTGTCGTAGTCAATACATTAGTTGGTGTTATTAAATGATAACTCAACAAACACACCCCTTCGCTGAATTTATTAAAATCCTTGGTAAAGGTAAACGCGGATCACGTCCTTTAACGCAAGATGAAGCTTATCGCGCGATGAAAATGATGGTTAATCGAGAAGTTGAACCTGAACAGCTCGGCGCATTTTTAATGCTGATGCGAATAAAAGAAGAAACTTGTGAAGAATTAGCAGGATTTGTCCAAGCGGCGCGTGAATCTTTTAATCGACCTAAAACAAGCATTAAAATTGATTTAGACTGGTCATCTTATGCAGGAAAACGTCGCCATTTACCTTGGTTTATTTTATCTACTTTATT
This sequence comes from Methylococcaceae bacterium, assembly GCA_030626845.1. Taxonomy (GTDB): domain Bacteria; phylum Pseudomonadota; class Gammaproteobacteria; order Methylococcales; family Methylomonadaceae; genus WTBX01. The sequence goes on along the minus strand of DAOUTG010000064.1, from coordinate 3,447 downwards.
ATTAGCTGAGAATGGGATTAAGGTTTTCATGCACGGTTCGGGAGGACATACTGAGAATCGAATTTATACTGAAACCGTTTTAAAAGCACTGGGAATAAAGTGTGCTGAATCTTTTGAACAAAGTATAACGCAATTAGAAACTCAACATTTTAGTTATTTACCGTTGCGTTATTTTTGTCCTGTTTTATATGAAATGATTGAGTTACGCTCACTCATGGGGTTACGCTCACCTGTGCATACTTTAGTTCGGTTATTAAACCCATTGAATGCAACGCATACGATACAGGGAATTTTTCATCCCAGTTATCGTGATGTGCATCAACAAGCCGCCTTATTGATAGGGCAACAAAATATGGCCGTATTGAAAGGGGAGGGCGGAGAAACCGAACGTAATCCTGATGCAGAATGTTTAGTAAAAAGTGTCATTAATGGTCAATTAGAAGAGGAACTTTGGTTGCCTTTATTTGCTCGTCGTCATCCTAAAGCAGATAATTTAGACCCTAACGAGATAATTAAAATTTGGCAGGGTAGGGGGGAAAATGAATTTGCTCAAGCGACTGTTATCAGTACACTGGCTATTGCTTTAAAAATACTTGAAAAAGTGAATACTCAGCAGCAGGCACATGAATTAGCGACTGAGTATTGGGTAAGACGAAATAAACAAAGATTTATCTAAAAACACGCAAAGAATTTTTATGGAAAATAAATTTCCCATTTTATTCCGCCTAATTTTTCGCTGCGCCCGCCTAATAACTTTCCGCCTAACAGTTCGACTAGATCATAAACAACAGCCATTCCGATTCCATGTCCATCAATGTTTTCATCCGCTCTAACCCCACGTTTTAAAATCTCTGATAGTTTATCATCAGCAATTCCGCAACCATCATCTTCAATTTGCAATAAAAAGGAATACTCCTTTTTTTTCACTTTATCTAAAGCTAATAAACGAATTTTTATTTGTTTTTTACACCATTTTGCTGAATTATCTAATAAGTTTCCTGCAATTTCATACATATCACCTTCTTCACAATAAACGAGTTGAGAACCACTGACTTCAAATTTAAAATTAATATTTTTATCAAAATATACTTTTTCTAAGGAAGCGATAATTTTTTTAACAATGCTATGGGTATTAATAGCGCCTGTTAATTTTTTTTGGCCTTTAGCGGCGGCTTTTTGTAATTGATATTCAATAATTTCATTCATTCTAGCAATTTGTAACTGCATCGTTTCTTGGGAAATATTATCAGTTTCCAAACTGCTGTTTAAGATGGCGAGGGGGGTTTTTAAACTATGGGATAAATCCGCTAAGGTATTACGATAACGTTCTAAATGTGCGCGTTCTCTACCAATAAAGGCATTTAGATTATTAGTTAATCCTGATAACTCTTCGGGGTAATCACCATCTAAACGGCTTTTTTCTCCGATTTCAATGGCGGTTAAATCTTTGGCTATACTTCTAAGGGGTTTTAAACTCCAACGTAAAATTAAAAATTGGATTAATACTAAGACTAAGCCCACTGAAAAAAACCAAACTCTCAAGGTTGAGCGAAAACGTTCAATTTGATGACTGACAAAGCAACCATCTTCGGCAATGGAAATAACATATTTCCGTGAAACTTTTCGTTTATTTTCCCAAATAAAACCATAATGCAGTACAAAACGTTGCTGTTTATCTTCTAAGAAAATAGCTTCTCCTGCACTAAAATTTCTTAAAGGCATCACTTCAACCCCGATGGCTGATTTTGATTGCCATACTAATTTATTACTAGAACGTCGTATCACCGCATAAAGACCTGAACTTGGGTTTGACAAGCGAGATTCTTGTAAATGTGGTGGCATTTTTAATTTTCCAGAGGCTGTCATTTCTGCAACGGATAACAACGCATAAACTTGAATTTGTAATTTTTCTTTTAAAGTCTGCTCGGCACTATTACGAAAGCCACGCTCCAAAACGAGTAATGCCAATATAAAAAAAGCGGCCATCACCAATCCTGTTGAAAATAATAATCTAAAATTTAAAGTATTAAGCTTGAGTGTGGCTGAAAGGTATGAAATTTGCCCATTGGTAAGAATTTGTTTAATGGGAAAAAATTGATTTAGAAATCGTATAACAAACTGATATTTACTTTTTAAAGGGGTTATCCATTGACTTAAGTCTTGTATTTGCATTTTGAATTTATTCTTTATCAGTGAAGCAATAATATTGCCATTAAGTTAGCTCGGCTACTTCGAAGTCAAATAGCTTAAGCTATTTTTTAAGATCAAGGTATGAAGCCAGTATTTATTAAATGACTATGGTATTCTGACACAATTTTTTTATTTTTATACCTTTACTTATGCCTAATTCTGCTAAAAAATCTCGTACCGAAATTAATAAATTACAAAAGCGTTTACGTCATGGGGTTGGCGAGGCGATTGCTGATTACAATATGATTGAAAACAATGATAAAGTCATGGTTTGTTTATCAGGCGGCAAAGATTCTTATACTATGCTGGAGATATTATTAAATTTACAAAAAACTGCACCGATAAACTTTGAAATTATTGCGGTTAATTTGGATCAAAAACAACCTGAGTTTCCAGAACATGTGTTGCCTGATTATTTAGAATCATTAGGCGTGCCTTATCATATTATAGAGCATGATACTTATAGCATTGTAAAGCGTATTATTCCTGAAGGTAAAACGACATGTAGCCTTTGTTCACGATTGCGTCGCGGGAGTTTATATGCGTATGCGGCGGAAAATAAGGTGACAAAAATTGCTTTAGGGCATCATCGTGATGATATTTTAGAAACTTTTTTCTTAAATATTTTTTATGGCGGAAAGTTAAAAGCGATGCCCCCTAAATTGTTAAGTGATGACAAAAGAAATATCGTCATTCGACCGTTGGCTTATTGCCGTGAAAAAGATATAGCCCGTTTTTCAAGCTTTAAAGATTTCCCAATTATTCCTTGTAATTTATGTGGTTCACAGGCTAATTTACAACGTCAAGCGATGAAAGTTATGTTAACGCAGTGGGATAAACAATTTCCTGGGCGTTTGGAAACTATTTTTAGGAGTTTACAAAATATAGCGCCTTCACAATTAGCAGACACTAAATTGTTTGATTTTGTAGGGCTTAAATTAGGTCAAAGAGAGAATGACTTAGAAGATGTTGACACAATGGGGTTAGATATTCTAATGAAATAATCAAGGGGGTTAGATTAACTTGAAACTGTTCTAGTTATCATTAAGTTGCTCTGCCCCAATGCCAGTAAGTTAAAGTAACCAATTGATTGTGCTATAATAAAGTCCAATACCTCTTAAAATAAAAGACAAGCATAAATCAATGTAAAACACAATAAAAAATATCTGTGAAGAACTAAATAATACCATAAACAGTTTTTTATTTATGGATAAATATCGTCTTTCAAAAACAGCTTTTACTCGCACTCGTATTCTT
>DAOUTG010000002.1 GCA_030626845.1 Methylococcaceae bacterium | reverse complement strand
TTCAATCAAGAAAACAGCTTTCTCATACAGCTTTTATTGATCTTAATCAACAAATAATAACCTCTACTTATAAGTCTGTTAAAGATTTAAAAAAATGGAAAGGTTTTCGTCTTTGTGCCGTTGATGGAACATCTATTCGCTTACCTAATACCCCTGATATTAAAAGTTATTTTGGTGTGCAAAAAGGAAAAAAAGAACAGGCTGATTGTACGCTAGGAATGGCATCAGTTTTCTATGATGTTTTGAATCAGTTAACTATTGATTCAAGCATCAATCCTAAGGGTCATTCAGAGAAATCTTGTGTGTTTGATCATTTAAAGAAAATTATAAACGTTTAAAACAATGGGTTGAAATTGAGAATTTTTCAGGTAAATCTACTTTATCGGTACAACAAGGTTTTTACGCTAAAAAAAAGTTGATAAAATAACTCATAAATTATCATTAAAATACCAAGTAAATTCAGCACAAGCATTATCAAAAATGAAGCACCAGATGGTCATTCTAATTTTGGATGCTCACAAAGGAATTTTACAATTAATTAGGCGGATTATTGACTATATATCAGTAACTATAGAAGCCGTTAGCGATAGGCGTTCTATGCCGAGGAGATTAAAAATATTAAGAATGGTATTCATTTTACATCTTATAAAAGTTCTTTATAATTAATGCTTTATGATCTAACTTACTGGCATTGGGTCTGTGCCAGGGTGTGTCACCACTTGATATAAAGGGTAACGTCCAGCTGTTATGCCTTTAGCTGAAAAATCAAATAAAGGAAGTCTTCCTGAATACTCTTTTTCTTGGCTGAATGGGATAATTTCAGCACTCACATCGCCATTTCCAGAAAAAAATAATAAAGTATTATTAATTTGCGTAGCTAAATATAAGTCGCCGTGAACAGGTGTTGTAAAATTAGCAAAAGCGGAAATACGTTGTGTTGCGTCATTAATAATGGCTTTATCTGTTTGTAATTCTGCTTGAGCAAGACTTAATACGCTACTACAAGCCATAACCATGCCCATGTTTTTAATTTTTTCATTTGAATTTTCCTATTTGAGTATTTAACACTTAACATTCTAAAAAGGTTAATTTATATCAAGCATTTAGTATGTCAATAAAATTTATTTATTTTATACTAATTAAATCAAATAGATAGAGGTATTTACAACAGGATTTATAAAATTCAATAAAACATTTGCAAAAGAAGAATGGATTTAACTTACAATTCTTGCAGGGTGGCGTATTTTTTAATTTTATACCATAAGGAACGCTCACTAATTTTTAAAATTTGTGCTGCGGCAGCTTTATTGTCATGGCTTGTTTCTAAGGCTTGCTTAATTAATTGCTTTTCTAATTGTTCTACTTGATTTGACAGCCCATCTTTTACGAGTTCAGTTGAGTTAGTCAGCGTTAATGCTTTAGTGTGAAAATTTATTGTTGAAATTTCAACAGGAAAATGCTCACAATTAACAATTCTCCCCGCACTTAAAACAACTGCCCGTTCCATCATATTTTCTAGTTCTCGAACATTTCCAAACCATTGATATTCGGTAAGAGATATTTCTGCCTCTGGTGTTATCCCTAAAAAAGAGTAGCCAAAATCTGTAGTATATTTTTTTAAAAAATGATAAGCAAGTGGAATAATATCGGTTTTTCGCTTCCGTAGTGGAGGAAGATCAATCGTAAAAACATTTAAGCGATAAAATAAATCTTCTCTTAATTTATTTTCTGCAATGGCTTGTTTTGAATTTTTGTTTGAAGCGGCAATAACTCGTACATCAAGAGGAATCGTACGATGACTCCCTAAACGTTCTAAACTCCGCTCTTGTAAAACACGTAATAATTTAGCTTGTAATGAAAAATTCATTTCCGTGATTTCATCTAAAAAAAGTGTACCCCCATCAGCTAATTCAAATTTTCCTAGATGATTTTTATTTGCCCCTGTAAATGCGCCTTTACTATAGCCAAATAGTTCACTTTCTAACAAATCAACAGGAATAGCGGCACAATTAATCGCTATAAACAGTGCATTAGCACGTGGAGATGCTTGATGTATGGCTCTTGCAACTAACTCTTTTCCTGTTCCTGTTTCACCTTGAATTAAAACACTGGTTTTTGTTAAAGCCACTTGTTGAATGAGTTTATAAACTTGTTGCATTTCAATACTTGCTCCAATAAACTCCCCCCACCCTTGATTAATTTCTTCCCGTAAATAACGGTTTTCTCTTTGAACCTTATTAAAATTTAAAGCCCGTTCAACTGCCGCCTCTATCGCATCTAATTCAAAAGGACGAACAATATAGTCACATGCCCCATACTTCATCGTTTCTACAGCAGTTTCTACCGTTCCATAAGCCGTTACAACAATAACTGAGACCGCATTATTTACCTCTCTTAGCTTCCGTAATAATGAAAGACCATCTACATTAGGCATTTTTAAATCTGTAATAACTAAATCAACATAGTTATCCTTTAAAAAATCAAAGGCTTGCTGACCATCTTCAGCTTGATAAACGTGATGATTTAATTGTGTCAACATGATTTCTAATAAACGACGCATTTTTGCTTCATCATCAACGATAAGTATACTTTGATTATTCATAAATTAACGCTTTTCATTATGTGGAAATTGAACATGAAAACAGCTTCCTTTCTCTGGGCTATCGGTAATAAAAATTTTTGCATGATGTGCGAGAACAATTTGCTGAACTACCGTTAGACCTAAACCAATTCCTTCTTGTCGTTGCGTGAAAAAAGGATCAAACACCGTTTGTTTATCTGCTTTTGAAATACCAGAACCGTTATCACAGACCTTGATTTCTAAAGTAGATGTTATTATTTGAGTACTAATTTTAATTTTGCCTTTAATTTCAACATGCTGAATTGCATTCATAATTAAATTTAATAAAATTTGAATAAGCTGGTCTTTATCACACATCAATAAATGATCTTTATGACCAAACTGTAATGATAACGTAATTTGTTTGGTTTTAATTTGTGAACCTAATAATTCACTAACATGGGTGATAATAGGTTCTAAGGAATGTAAGGAAAATTTAGATGCTCTGGGACGCGCACATTCTAACAACAAACTAATTAAATCATTTAACCGTTTCGTTTCACTGAGTATAAATTCCGTCATTTCTAAACTAATAGCACTTAATTGGGTATCACGTTGCAACATTTGTGCAGATGAGCGTAAAATACCTAAAGGTGTGCGAACTTCATGAGCCATACTTGCCGCCATTTCACCCATCATTGCTAATTTAGCCACCCGTGCAATATCTAATCGTGATTGCTCAAGATTTTTAATCATTTTTGCAAACTGTGTATTTAATTCACTAATTTCTGTACTGGTTTTTATGGGGATGAAATCAGTGGGTTTACCCGCCATAAAATCACGAGTTGATTTTGCTAACAGGGAGATTGGTTTAGAAATTCGTGCTGACATCCACAATGAAACAATCGTTCCCAAAAATAAAGTTAGACCGACAAATAAAGCTAAAACATGCCAAACTTTTAAAATAGGCGCGTAAGCTAAATCACTTCCATGCAAAATAAGAATACGCCAATTTAACCCAGAAAAAGTTCGATAGCCTTGAGAACGAGAAAAACCAATTAAAGCAAATTGCTGTAAAAAAGGCACAGTATCTTCAAATGCACCCGATAAACTTTCTTTTAAAAGTTTTTTATCAATCAACTGAAAGGGTTTAATCTTATCTTTCAAGTTAGATGAATTTGCGATTACACGACCTGTAGCATCTAATAATAAACTATAATAAATGGCATTTTTTGAGTGTCCAGATACGGATTTATCTAGTAATCGAGTTATTTCATGCCAATTAAAATAAGCATATAATCGGCCTAATTTTTTTTCTTGAAATATATCAGAAATAGGGATTGATAAGCTTAAGTATTTAGGGGTGATTTTTAATTGATTAATACTAAAATGATGTTGTTTAAGCTTCGTCATTAACCAGTTTTTCGTCATTAACTGTTGTTCTCCAATAAAATTTGGATGACTAGATGCAATGGTTTCTTTATTTTTATTCACTACAAATAGTTGCTGATAAACGCCTTCATACTCACTGTAAAGTTCATGTAAGTATTGCGCTAAACGTTTATCGACATCGCGAGTCCTAATATCTTGCATAAGTTCTAAATGACTCCAGCTTGCAATATTGTGCATTCGTTCAAATAAAGTCATGTCAATTTGTTGCATAATAGTAATCGCTTGAGATTCTAATTTATGCTCAATTTCCTGTTGTAAAACATTACGAAAGTGAGCGAAAATCATCAAAGCAATTAATAAAGCAGAAGCCAAACTGATTAATAAATAGGAGATAAGTAAAGTACGATGAATAGTCATCTAAATAGAACTCAATTGATTAAAATAATTTTCATTTGCTTTGGTTTTTTAATAAATTCCCCATTACTTGCAAGCAATCATGAAACCATAACTCATTATCAATGGGGAAGAGGACTAACTATTCCATCAATGGATTTAACCTTAGGGGGCTATAGTGGTATTTCTTTTGAAGATTATGAATCAGGTTCAAATAACGTTAGTTTAGATGATATAAGCTTATTTATTAGTTGGTCTCCTACCGCTCGCATCCGCTTTTTTTCTGAACTGGAAATGGAAAACCTAATCAGTAGTCAAGGTATCTCAAGCTTTTCTGAGTCTTTTAGTTTGGAGCGATTGTACGTTGATTTTCTAGTTACTCATAGTTTTACCCTACGTTTAGGACAATTTCTAACCCCTGTCGGGCGTTGGAATACTCGTCATGCCTCTCCTTTAGTTTGGACTACATCAAGACCATTAGTCACTAAAAGTAATTTTTTTCCATCACGAACCAATGGAATTATGCTAAAACAACAATGGTTTATTAAAGGAAATGATCTGGATGTCTCTATTTATATTGATGGCTCTAAATATCTTGATCCACGGCAATTGAATCATCATTACAATACTGATTCAGAAGCTGAGTTTAAATATGCGATAGGTACTTCAATTCGCTATAAAGCTACTCATGAATTAAATTTGGGTTTTTCTTATTTGAGCTTTGAAAAACGATTAGCAGCAAGAAATTCCTTGAATCATGTCATTGGTGTTGATTTACTTTGGCAAAAAAAAGGGTATGAAATCCAAATTGAATGGGCTTATCATTATGAAAATAAACAACAAGTAGATAATATTAGTGGATATATTCAAGGTGTTATCCCTCTAACTGATAAGTTTTTTATTGTAGGTCGCTATGAATCATTTACAGGGCAATATCAGGGCTTCTTAGATAAATTTAAAGGAACAAGTCATTTTGCCATCCCTGCTTTAGTATGGCGCCCTTTTTTTCCATTAGTCTTAAAGGCTGAATATCGTTTTGGAGATAATAATCAACAACTAGCGCCTAGTGGTTTTTTTAGTTCTATTTCGGTCTTGTTTTAATGATAATAAAGCATCAGTTATATTCATTTTTAATAATAGTATTACTTGGTTTTAATTCGCCTTTATTGGCAGATAAAATTCTAGTTATTGTTGCTAAAAACTCACCTGTAACGAGATTAACATTACAACAGTTAGAAAACATTTACCGAAAAAAAACCCAGATTAATATAAATAATGAACGTTGGGTACCCATTAATTTAATTATCGAAGATCCTTTACGGCAAGCATTTTCTAAAAAAATATTTAAACAACATCCTGAGGAAATGGAAGCTTTTTGGAATATTCAATATTTCAATGGCATTACACCGCCTTATGTTGTTTCTTCAAATGAAGCGGTATTACGTTTTGTAAACAGTACACCTAATGCTATTGGTTATATTCATCATTGTTATTTAGATCAACGAGTACAAGTACTAATGAAATTAGATTTTAATTCTTCATTAACCTATTCTTGTCCCTAGGGTTTAGTTTGTTAATAATTTTTGCTTTTGAAACTTTTAAAAATTATCCCCATCCAAAAGATTACCTAGCCCGCCTAAAACAGACCCCTCACCCTGACTGCCACCTTGTTGAGGAGCAGCAGATAACATACGACCTGCAAGCCGTGAAAAAGGTAAACTTTGTAACCATACTGTTCCAGGTCCTGTTAGTTTGGCAAAAAAGACCCCTTCACCTCCAAATAATAGGGTTTTAACACCGCCTGCTTGTTGAATATCATAATCAACTGTTTGGGTTAATGCGCCTAAACACCCTGTGTCTACATGCAATGTTTCACCTGCTGCTAATTCAATTTTATGTAATGTTCCCCCCATGTGAACAAATACCCAGCCTGTTCCTTCAAGCTTTTGCATAATAAAACCTTCTCCTCCAAATAGCCCCGTCAAAATTTTACGCTGAAACTGAATCCCAATTTGAACGCCTTTTGCTGCCGCTAAAAAGCTATCTTTTTGACAAATTAATTTACCCTCATAATCACTGAGATTTAAAGCAAGAATTGTCCCAGGAAAAGGCGCACCAAAGGCTACTTTACCTTTACCCTCACCTTGTTGCGTAAAGACAGTGGTAAATAAACTTTCATTAGTTAATAATCGTTTCCCAGCCCCTAATAAACGTCCCATGAAACCTTGTTTACTATCATTTTTAGAACCATCACCAAAAATTGTTTCCATGTCTACTTGAGCGGTTTTGTACATCATTGCTCCGGCCTCTGCGACTGCACTTTCTTCGGGGTCTAATTCGATTTCAATAAACTGTGTTTCTGTTCCATAAATTTTATAATCTATGCCTTCTGTATAACGACTACTCCCAAAACCACTGGAACTACTGGTCTGCAACCCCGTGGTATTTTGTTCTACAGGGGTATCATCTTTAACAACCGTAGTTGATGATGCACTTTTTGGAAATGCGGTCGGTTGAGGTGAAATCATATTGGCAGGCGGTGGCGGAAAAGGAGTTACTCCATCTTTCTTCATTCGTCGGATTTCGGTAACATTAAAAACCAGTTGCCATTCCATCCAACTATCTTTCCAACAATAAGCCCCTGGATGTTCCCTAACAAAGGCTTTTGCATAATTTATATCATGTGGACCTGTTATATTATTTTCGTAAGAAAAATACCATGTATTCATGCTTAACTCCTGCATCATTTAAAATCATTTTTTGTATTATTCACTTATCATTATTGTTAAGCAATATTTTAAGTGTTTTTTTGAGAGATGAAGCCATTTTAAAAATTGTTCAGAAGAAGGCTCTGATATAATTTAGCTTTTAAATTTATGCTTAGGAATACTATGGAAATTTATTTAATTTATAATTTTGCTGCAAAATTTTTAGAATGACAAGATATTAAAATAATTCGCTATTGAGTGGAAAATCACACCACTTCATTCGTAAATACCGTAAGTTTACACTGGGATTAAATTAAATGACTGAAAAGTTTACTCATATTAACGCGCTTATCATTGATATGGATGGTGTGTTATGGCATGGCAATAAGCCTTTAAAAGGGTTGAATGATTTTTTTAATACCTTGCGAGAAAGACAATTAGATTTTATTTTAGCAACGAATAATTCTACGCTAACGCCAGCAGAATATACCCAAAAATTAGCTAAAATGGGGGTAACGGTTGCCGAAAAAGAAATTTTAACGTCAAGTATGGTCACGGCAGCTTATTTGGTAGCGCATTATCCGCCTGAAAAAAATAAGCTTTTTATGATTGGGGAAAGAGGTTTAAAAGAAGCTTTATTAGCACAAGAATTTATCTTAAAAACAGTTGATGATGCACCCGATGCAGATGTGGTGGTTTGTGGTTTAGATAGGCAGCTTGAGTGGAATCAACTCGCAACTGCGACTTTGACTTTACGTGCTGGCGCTCAGTTTATTGCAACGAATAGCGATACAACGCTACCGACAGAATTAGGTTTAGTGCCTGGTAATGGCTCAATATTGGCGGCATTAGAAACGGCAACAGGGGGTATTAAGCCTTTGTGTTTAGGAAAACCCGAGCCATTAATGTATCAACACGCGCTAAAGTTGTTAAAAAGGCAAGCTTCTGAAACAATTACTATTGGTGATAGATTAGATACTGATATTTTAGGCAGTGTTCGCGCTAATATTCGTAGTGTTATGGTTTTAACGGGGGTTTCATCTAAAGAAGATTTAAAGAAAGTAGATTATCAACCGACATGGATCATGGATGATATTTGTGTATTAACCCAAGCAATAAAAGATTTAAAAAAATAATTTTTATATAAAAAAAGCGGCATCAAAAGATCCCGCCTTTTTTGTTTTGGCGTAAATAAAACGAATTAACGTTTTGAATACTGAGGACGCTTTCTTGCTTTGTGTAATCCGACTTTTTTACGCTCCACTTGACGCGCATCACGGGTTACATAGCCTGCTTGTCTTAAAGGTAGGCGTAAATTTTCATCAAAGTCCATTAATGCACGGGCTAACCCATGACGAATCGCACCCGCCTGACCTGAAGGACCTCCGCCTTTAACAATAATGTTAAGGTCAAAATCTGTTACTTTATCAACACAAACAAGCGGTTGTTTTGCTAACATTTGATCGGTTTTACGACCAAAATATTCTTCAATCGGTTGTTTATTGATGGTAATTTTACCAGAACCTGAAACGGCGTAAACACGTGCAATTGCACTTTTACGACGACCTGTTCCATAATATTGCGCTGCCATAATCTGTCCTGTTTAGAGTTCTAATACTTTAGGTTGTTGTGATTGATGCTCATGCGTTGGACCTGCATAGACCTTTAATTTCTTGAACATGGCACGACCTAATGGATTTCTAGGTAACATTCCTTTAACCGCGTTATTAATAATACGGTCTGGAAAAGTTTTTCTTAATTTACCCAAAGTAACAGACTTCATATTACCTACATAACCTGTATGATGGTAATAAATTTTATTTTGTTCTTTATTGCCTGTAACACCAATTCTTTCTGCATTGACGACAATAATATAATCACCTGTATCCACATGCGGGGTATACTCAGGTTTATGTTTTCCGCGAAGACGGCGCGCAACTTCTGTGGCAAGTCGACCAAGCGTCTTCCCTTCTGCATCAATTACATACCAATCGCGCTTAACTTCTGCTGATTTTGCACTAAATGTTTTCATTATTAGTTAGTTTTATGTTAAGGCTATCAAAGAGCGAGAATTTTACTAAACCCTTGAAGAGTTAGCAAGTTGTTTATGATTTTTTCTCACTTTTTAATAAAATCAAGCGTTTATTTTCGCGATTCTCTAGGGAGATAATCCCGTTTATCATAGCCTGTGTAAAGTTGTCTAGGACGACTGATACGATGATTAGGTTCTGCCATCATTTCTAACCAATGCGATACCCAACCCGCCGTACGGGCAATGACAAACATAACAGTAAACATATTTTCGGGGATTTTTAAGGCTCTATAAATAATGCCTGAATAAAAATCTACGTTTGGATATAATTTTTTCTCAATGAAGTACTCATCTTTCAAAGCATGTTCTTCTAAGGCGAGTGCTAACTCAAATAAAGGGTCATTTGAGGGGAAATGTGCTAAAACTTCATGACAAGTTTCACGGGTAATGGTGGCTCTTGGGTCAAAATTTTTATAAACACGATGTCCAAAACCCATTAGGCGGAAAGGGTCATTTTTATCTTTTGCCTTAGCAAGGTATTTAGGAATATTCTCAACCGTACCAATTTCTGCTAACATTTTCAAGACCGCTTCATTAGCTCCCCCGTGAGCTGGCCCCCAAAGTGCCGAAATACCTGCAGCAATACAGGCATAAGGATTAGCCCCTGTACTGCTGGCTAAACGGACTGTTGAGGTACTTGCATTTTGTTCATGATCGGCATGAAGTATAAATAAAAGATTTAATGCTTTAACGGTCACAGGATCTATATAGTTGTTTTTATCAATATAGGTTTCTGATGGGCGTGAAAACATCATGTTAAGAAAATTTTCACAATATTCTAAGTCGAAGCGAGGATAAACAATGGGATAACCGACAGAATGACGATAACAAGCTGCTGCAATGGTTGGCATTTTTGCTAACATCCTCAGGGCTGAAATACGTCGATGCTCGGGGTCTTCCATGTCTAATTGCCCATGATAAAAGGCAGATAAAGAGCCTACAACACCGACCATCATTGCCATTGGGTGTGCATCATAATGAAATCCACGCAAAGAACCACTTAATGCTTCATGTAGCATTGAGTGATTATTTATTTCATCGGTAAAACTAAACAACTCTTTTTCATTAGGTAATTCGCCATTCATAAGCAAATAAGACACTTCTAAAAATGAACTTTGTTTGGCTAATTGTTCAATAGGATAGCCTCGGTAAAGTAAAACACCTTTACCGCCATTGATGTAAGTAATCTTACTTTTACAGCTAGCTGTTGAAACAAAACCTGGGTCATAAGTAAATAATCCGAGGTTATTATTTAGGCTTCCAATATCAACAGTAGGTGTGCCAAGTGTTCCTTGTAAGAGTGAAAACTCGGCCTCTTGACCTGTGTTGTTATTCTTAATCGATACGGTATCTTGTGACATAAAGGACTCTCAAAAAATATTTGTTGAGTAATTTTACACTAAGCAGCCCCGTAGGGTTAAAAAGATTATTTACCGAAGCGTTTACGAAATTTATCAACACGACCTGCGGTATCGACAACTCTTTGTTTGCCCGTATAAAAAGGGTGGCATGAAGAGCAAACTTCAATAGTTAGGTCTTTAGTTAATACAGAACCCGTTTCAAAGGTATTGCCACAACCACAAGTAACGGTAATTTGTTTATATTCAGGATGTATTTCTGGTTTCATAGTCGTTAATTATATCGCCCAAAATAGGGCTTACAAACTTAATAGGGAACTGGTTATAATACGAGTTCCTAAACAAAACCGCAACTTAAGAATTAAAAATGCGTATTATTACTCTCAATGCAAATGGTATTCGTGCCGCCGAACGTAAAGGTGTTTTCCCTTGGTTTCAGACACAAAATGCAGATGTTATTTGTATTCAAGAAACGAAAGCTCAAGAATCTCAACTAACCGCCGAGGCTTTCCATCCCGAAGGTTATCATTGCTTTTATCATGATGCGGTTAAAAAGGGTTACAGTGGCGTTGCCCTTTATTGTAAAAAACAACCTGATGAAGTGATAAAAGGTATTGGTTGGGAAGATGTTGATAATGAAGGGCGTTTTATTGAAGCCCGTTTTGGCTCTTTAAGCGTTATTTCTTTGTATCTTCATTCAGGTTCAGCGAGTGAAGAACGCCAAGGGGTTAAGTTTAAATTTTTAGAACGCTTTTTACCTTATTTACAGGCATTGGCTGATAATGGGCGTGATTATGTGATTGCAGGCGATTGGAATATTGCTCACAAAGAAGAAGATTTAAAAAACTGGAAAGGCAATAAGAAAAATTCAGGATTTTTACCTGAAGAAAGAGCTTGGCTTGATGATTTATTTATAGATGGACGATGGTTTGATGCCTTTAGGTTATTAGAACAACAAGCAGATGAATATACTTGGTGGTCAAATCGTGGGCAATCGTGGGCAAAAAATGTGGGTTGGCGGATTGACTATCACATAATTAGCGCAGGTTTAAAAGATAAAGTTCAAGCGACAGCAACTTATAAAGAACAACGTTTTTCAGATCATGCACCATTAACAATTGATTACGATTATTTATTTTAATAATTGTTAAAAACTTACCAGTGTAGGCTGGAATTATCTTGCTCTACGCTGGCTGATATAAAATTTTTTGAGTATAAAAATGAATAATAACATTACTTTAACCCAATTTATTATTGAACAACACCGTGAACTTTCAGGGCTATCTAGTGATTTTACTTTATTATTGAATGACATTGTAACTGCCTGTAAAAAAATATCACATTTGGTTAACCGAGGTGATTTAATGGGAGTTTTAGGTAATGCAGATACTGAAAATGTACAAGGAGAAGTCCAGAAAAAACTCGATATTATTACCCATGATATTATGGTCAATGCTTTAAATTGGACAGGACATTTAGCAGGTATAGTATCAGAGGAAATTGAACAACCGATTCAAATTCCAAACCAATACCCTAAAGGAAAATATCTTGCACTGTTTGATCCGCTTGATGGTTCATCTAATATTGATTTAAACTTAACCGTTGGCACTATTTTTTCAATTTTACGTTATGACAAGGAATTAGAGCCTAAAGCTGCGGATTTCTTGCAAAAAGGCTCTAAACAAGTATGTGCAGGTTTTGTTTTATATGGTCCTTCAACCCTGATGATATTAACGACAGGACAAGGGGTGAATGGTTTTACCTTAGACCCTGATATTGGGGAGTTTATATTAACCCATCCTGATATAAAAATTCCTGAAGAGACGAGTGAATTTGCCATCAATATGTCTAATCAGCGTTTTTGGGAATCGCCTGTACAACGCTATATTGATGAATGCTTACAAGGTGAGGACGGTATTCGGGGTAAGAATTTTAATATGCGTTGGATAGCCTCCTTAGTGGCTGAAGTTTATCGCGTTTTAACACGGGGTGGCGTGTTTATGTATCCGTTAGATAATCATAAATCAAAATCAGGACGATTACGGTTAATGTATGAAGCTAACCCGATGGGTTTTATCGTTGAACAAGCAGGGGGTGCTTGCTCTACAGGACGAGAACGAATATTAGATTTAGAACCTAACGATATACATCAACGTGTGCCTTTAATTTTAGGCTCTAAAAATGAAGTTGAGCGTATTGTTAGTTATCATTTGAAATAATAGTAAATCATTTATTAGCCGTAAGGTGAGGTTTTAAAAAACTAAGTGAAGGGCGATTAAAAAAATTGATAAAGAAACACAACTGCGTTTTCAAGTAACATTTGATAGAATAAACTCAGGTTTGCAAGAAAAACGTCTTAAATTATTGGGATAGGCAAGCACATTTAGAATTAACGGGAGTAACCATGAAAGAGGCGGGAGTTTCACGGATGGTTGCTGTAAACATTGAAGATGTAGTGGAGTTGGCGGAAAGCTAATGGATAAAGATACTTTAAGAATTATTATATTTTTAGTTGGATTATTGGTTGTAGCAGGCATGATTGCTTGGAGTTTTTATCAACACCAAAAAGATCAGCGTGAGTTTGAGGATTATGATACGGGCGACACAGATCATGATTCGGTGACAGGGGGAGAGGGATATAGTTTTGAAGCAATTTCTTCGGTATTAAAAAAGACCACAAAAATAATAACTGAGCCTTTAAAAAATAAAATTGATCCGATTACTGAAGATGTTAATAAACACGAATCAGTGCCAAATATAATTCAATTGTCGATTCTTGCATCAACTGAGCAAGAATTTAGTGGTGAAAATATTTTTAATGTTTTAGAAAGTGTTGATTTAAAATATGGAAATTTACAAATTTTTGAGCGTTTAGATTCAAATCGACTAGTTGATTTTGCGGTAGCTAATATAGTTAATCCAGGTACTTTTCCACAAGATGATTTAGCTGATTTTTCCTGTCCAGGTTTATCTTTTTTTATGCAGCCTCAAAAGGTAGATCACCCTATTGAAATCTTTGAAGACTTTATTAGAACCTTTAATTTTGTTGCCTTGAAGTTGGATGGGAAAATGGTAGATAATAATCGTCAATTGTTGACAGATGAGCATTTAGAAGATATTCGCCAGAGTTTATAGCTTTTGTTGAAAAATAATAAAAGTATAGTCTCTCATTATTATTTTGAATTCCTTGAGTTAGTTTTAACTAGTCTTGATCATGAAAATAACACAATAAAAGAAGCTTGGCTTAGTGAAGTTAAAAACGTATGCAAGCGTTTAAAGAAAGTAAATCTAAACTATTAAATTTTAATCAGTCACGTAGAGTGGGCATAACCCCACCCTATGTGAACATGTATTTTAAACCCTTTGAAAAATTAATCCCTGTGAATACCTACTATTTAGAACACAATAAAGACTACCATAACCGAGATGCAAGTCGAAATGATGATTCATCAACCGATAACTTGCTTAAAGACACCGTAGAATATTACGAAGACTGTCATAACGATTATTTATTCGCTTGGTGTAATACCGATAATTTAGCCCTGCATTATGGTTATTGGGATAACAATCAAAAATATGACCATCATCAAGCTTTATTGAATACCAATCGAGAATTATATAAAGCCGCTGACATTCAATTAACTGACCATGTACTTGATGCAGGTTGTGGTTTAGGCGGTAGCTCACTATGGATGGCAGGCGAACATAATAATAAAGTCACAGGCATTACCCTAAGTGATAAACAGGCTGATTATGCTAATAAAAAAGCTAAAAATCGTCAATTAGATGATTTGGCAAATTTTGAAGTGGCTGATTTTTGTAAAACGCCTTACGAAGATGAATCATTTGACGTGGTTTGGGCATTAGAAAGTTCTTGTTATGCGTTAAATAAAGGTGACTTTATTAAAGAAGCTTATCGTGTATTAAAAAAAGGCGGGCGTTTAGCTTTATGTGATGCTTTCATGTTACGCCGTGAATTTAATGAAAAAGAATGGCAAACGGTCATGGAATTTTTAAATGGTTGGATGGTGCCTAATTTATCCGACCGTGAGGAATTTACTCAATTACTTAATGAAGCGGGTTTTGAATCATCACAAGTTATTGATATTAGTCAACAAGTTCTCCCTTCATCGGTACATATGTATAAAACGGCGAAGCGTTTAGCCCCTGTACAAAAAATTAGTCAATGGCTTGGGTTACGCACACAAACACAAAATGATAACTATCAAGTTGGTTTTGCTCAATATGATTTTTTTCATGACAGATTAGCGGAATATTGTATTTTTATTGCCACTAAATAAGTATTTAATGGAAAGCTGTCATGTTGTCGGCTCTTAACTACCTAAAATCTCCCCACAACAACTGCACCGCAGAAAGGGCGGCTAACGATGCGGTTTCAGTCCGAAGAATCCGCTGACCTAAACGAATCGGAATAAATTGACGGTCTATTGCTATTTTTTTTTCTTGCTCACAAAAACCTCCCTCTGAACCTGTCAATAGCACGACTTTTGTGTGTTGATTTTCAAGTTGAGTTAACGGTTTTTCAGCATAAGGATCTAAAAATATTTTCAAGGCCTCAGAAAATTCAGTCTCAATCCAAGAAGCAAAAGTAACAATCGGATTGATTTGCGGAACAACGGTGCGTCCACATTGTTCTGCGGCATGTTGGGCTATTTTTTGCCAATGTTTAAGTTTTTGCTCCGCTTTCTCTGCTTTAATCATCACATTACAACGTTGAGTAATAATAGGGCTAATATGATTAACGCCTAATTCCACAGATTTTTGCACCGCCATATCCATACGATCACCGCGTGAAATTCCCATCCCTATGGAGACCTCTAAGGGCGATTCTACTGAGCGAGCTATTTTTTCATCAATATTTATGCGAACCCTTTTACGACTCACTTCCAAAAGTGTACAGCGATACTCCCCACCTAAACCATTAAATAAAATAACTTGTGCTTGTTTTTTTAAACGTAAAACACTTCTTAAATAATGCCCACTTTCATCATCCAATTCAATAGTCTGTCCTCTATTTAATGATCTATCTATATATAATCGAGAAACGCGCATTAGTCCTTCACCGCTAATTGAATGCCCTGCCAAGCAACTTTTGCTAAATACTGAATTTGTGATTCAGTAATGACATAGGGCGGGATAAAATACACCACATTAGCAATGGGACGCATTAACACCCCTTGCGTAAGCGCGTATTGATAAACTTTTAATCCTCGCCGTTCTTGCCATGCAAAAGGCTCACGTGTTTGTTTATTTTTAACAAATTCAATGGCTAATACCATGCCCGTTTGTCTTACTTCGCTCACATTAGGGTGGTCAACAAAATGCGCCGTTGCTTGACGCATTGCTTCAGCTAATGGCTTATTTTTTTCAATAATATTTTGTTGTTGAAAAATACCTAAAGTTGCAATTCCTGCACGGCAACCTAAAGCATTCCCCGTATAACTATGTGAATGAAAAAACCCTGTCAATTTTTCATAATCATCATAAAAAGTTTCATAAATGGCCTCGGTGGTTAAAGTCGCAGCGAGAGGTAAATACCCCCCTGTTAATCCTTTGGCAACACATAAAAAATCAGGTGAAATACTCCCTTGCTCACAGCCAAATAACGTCCCTGTACGTCCAAAACCTACGGCTACTTCATCGGCAATTAAATGAATTTTATATTTATTACAAGCCGCTCTAAGCAAGGTTAAATAAATCGGGTGATACATCCGCATATTACCCGCGCATTGAATCAGGGGTTCAATAATCACCGCACAGATTTCATCCGCTTGTTCTTTTAATATTTTATCCATTGCCGCAAACTGGCGAACTGAATAATCTTTCCATGATTCACCCAGTTCACGATGATAACAATCGGGGCTAGGGGCTGTAATTACATCCATTAATAAGGGCGCAAACGTTTGTTTATATAAGGCAACATCACTCACCGCCAATGCACCCAAAGTTTCACCGTGATAACTATTTTCTAATGAAACAAATTTAGTTTTTGTTGTGTTGCCTTGGTTACGCCAACTTTGAAAACTCATTTTCAAAGCAATTTCAACCGCAGATGAACCATTGTCAGAATAAAAACATTTGCTTAAACCTTTTGGGGAGACTTTAAGTAATTTTTCTGATAAAACCACCGCCGATTCATGGGTAAAACCACCGAGCATCACATGCTCTAAAGTATCAAGTTGTTCTTTAATCGCATTATTAATGATAGGGTTACAATGTCCAAATAAATTAACCCACCATGAGCTAATCGCATCAATATAACGATTGCCTTCAAAGTCTTCGATAAAAATACCCTCGCCCTTTTTAATGGCAATCAGCGGTAAAGACTCATGGTCTTTCATTTGGGTACAAGGATGCCAAAGCACCGAAAGGTCGCGTTCTATAAAAGATAGTTTTTTCATTTTATGCCCAATAATTTAAAGCAATTGTGCTAACAGCGTACTAAGTTTTGATTGTTGACGCGAGCTTGTTAAACGATGACTAAGAATGACACTTTTTAATTCCAATAACGCTTGTTCAAAGTTATCATTCACCACCAAATAGTCAAATTCAGGATAATGACTTATTTCTATTACCGCATCCTGCATTCGTCTAGCGATAATTTCTTCACTATCCTGTCCACGACTTTCTAAACGTTGTTGTAATACTTCAATAGAAGGTGGCAAAATAAAAATAGATTGGCAATTAGGCATCATCGTTCTAATTTGTTGCGCCCCTTGCCAGTCAATTTCTAAAATAACATCAACCCCTTGATGAAGATTATCAAGTACATTCTGCTTTGCCGTTCCATAAAAATGATCAAAAACTTGCGCATATTCTAAAAAATCTTGCTGCATTCTCATTTTTTTAAAATCATCAATGTTGACAAAAAAATAATCACCGCCTTCTTTTTCACCTTCACGCATTACACGGGTTGTATGTGAAACCGAAACACTCAACAATGCAACTTCATTCAGTAGCCGTTTCACCAAGCTGGTTTTTCCAGCCCCTGAAGGTGCAGAAATAATATAAAGTTTGCCTTGATTCATCCCTTTTCCTATTAATTTTAAAGCATTGGCTAAAGATTTTATCATAGCAAATCAAGCTAATTTGTTAGATTATCATTTTAAGCTAAATATTACCTCGTTATAAGAAAACGATTACACTAATATTTTTAAGTTTTAAGCGAGTAGGCATTGAGCTATCAACTGTTCTTTAGTTGTAACTACTCAGGTTATTGTTTACTAGGCTGTAGAGGAATTTATAGAGAGTAGTTACCTTTAGTTTTCATCTATAACTATGTATAATTAGTTAAAAGTATAATAAATAAAGGTGTTGAAAACTAGATTTTCATATAAACGTTCCTTGTCTTTCTTACTTTTAAACCGTAGGTTATACGGGGTTAGCTTATTGTCTTTCAAGCGCTGGCTTAGTTTACTAAGTGAAACTAGAAATTGGGTAAGACACAACATTAAACTTATGTGAGTAAGTTTAGGTAATTTTTAAAGAATAGCAGCATAATACATTGTAAATAATTTGATGTTAACCACAATTATCATTACTTTTATTAGCACTCTATCAAAGAGAGTGCTAAAATTACGCTAAATTTAAAACAAGAGGTATATCGTATGAGTTTGGGACTAGTTTTACCTGTCAATTTATCTGTAGGTACATTTGATAGTTATTTAAATGTTGTCGGGCAAATGCCAAAATTAACCCCTGAACAAGAATATGAACTCGCTGTTCGCTATAGAGATGATGGGGACTTGGATGCTGCACGAAAATTAGTCATGTCCAATTTACGTTTTGTCGCCCATGTTGCCCGTGGTTATAATGGTTATGGATTGCCCTTACCTGATATTATTCAAGAAGGTAATATTGGTTTAATGAAGGCGGTCAAACGTTTTGACCCCGAAGTCGGTGTTCGTTTAGTTTCTTTTGCCGTCCATTGGATTCGTGCAGAAATCCATGAATATGTGATTAAAAACTGGCGTGTAGTAAAAATTGCCACCACCAAAGCCCAGCGTAAATTATTTTTTAATTTGCGTAAATCAAAAAAGGGTTTAGGTTGGTTATCTAAGCTAGATGCCGAAGCGATTGCTGAAAACTTAAATGTTGACCTTAAAGTCGTTTATGAAATGGAAAAACGCATGGATGGTCGGGATATGGCCTTTGATTTACCCGTTGATGCCGCAGGTTCTGAGGAAACCTATAATGCGCCTGCCAGTTATTTAATGGAAGATTCGTCTGATCCTGCCTTATTAGTAGAACAATCGGACTGGAAAGGTTACAAAGAAAAATTATTAAGTGACGCATTATCTAAATTAGATGAACGTAGCTTTGATATTCTTTCAAGTCGCTGGTTATCCGATAAAAAAGCGACCTTACATGAATTAGCTGCACGCTATAATGTATCGGCTGAACGTATTAGACAGCTTGAAAAAAATGCAATGAAAAAAATTAAAGCCTCTGTCGTATTGGAAGCTTAAATAACTAAATGAGCCGATACCTTGTCGGCTCATCAACACAAATCAAGCATTTCTAATGCCAATTTTGCCATATTTTCAGACCCGCCTCCTTCTCCAAGTTTTTCTTTTACCTTAGTTAATTCAGCTCGAATTGTTTCAGCATAATTCTTATCTTGTAAAATATGACTCATCTCTGCGGCAATTTTTTCACCCGTTGCCTCATGCTGTATTAATTCCTGAACAATCCTTTTTCCTGCAATAATATTAGGTAAACCAATGACATCAATATTAACCAACAATCGCCCTAATGAATAAGTTAAGCCCGATAACTTATAAACAATCACCATCGGAATATTTAATAAAGCCGTTTCAAGTGTGGCTGTTCCTGATGTTGTCATTATTCCATCACAACACTGAATCACATCATAAGGTTGATCTTTTATTACCTGAATAGGCGTATTGATTAAATAGGGTAATAATAAGGTATCACTAATAGAATCAGCTTGGGGTAATAAAAACTGAGCATTAGGATAATCATCTTGTATTTTTTTTACAGCATCCAGCATTACAGGTAACATTCGCTTAATTTCATTAGCGCGACTTCCAGGTAACAAACCAATAATAGGCATGTTGCTATCAAGCTGAAATAATTTTATAGCGCCCTGTTTTGAATGCAAAGGATGGACTTTATCAACCGATGGATGCCCTACATAACGCACAGGAATATTTTCAGCCTCATAATAAGGCGTTTCAAAAGGAAAAATAACCGCCATCATATCAATCGCTTTACCATAGGTTATCACTCGCTTAGGTCGCCATGCCCAAACTTGCGGGCTGACATAAAATAAAACCTTAATCCCTTGTTTTTTCGCAAATTGAGCCAGTTTTAAATTAAACTCCTTATAATCAACACAGATAAGTAAGTCGGGGCGTTGTTCGATAATAAGCTGCTGCATTTTCCTTAATGCCAACCGTATTTCACGATAATGTTTGATAACTTCGATCACACCAATAACGCCCATATTGGAGGAATCATAATGAATATCAACCCCTGCTTGACGCATTTTAGCCCCTCCCATACCGATAGCTTGAATATTAGCCGATTGTTTTTTTATCGCTAAAAATAGATTGGCAGCATGTTGATCTCCAGAAGATTCACCGGCACTAAAAAAAATAGTGGCAGGTATCTGTTGAGATTCGATAGAAAAACTCATCGTTAAACGCTCTATTAATGAATATGTATTGTACGAGATTTATTTATTGGGTTGCTTGACTATTTTAATGATGTTTTGTTGGTTTGCTGAAATTATTTAGTGTAGGAAATCTTTGCCGAGCATATTTACTGTGGCATTGTACACAAGCTTCGGTTAACTTATAAACATAAAAATTCACCAACTCCATTTTTTTCTCTTCGGCGACATGCGCTAACATTCCAGCTAAACGGTGAAAATTATGATCTAAATGAATGAAATCTTGGGGTAAACTTTGATGTAATGATTGTATTTGTAGGGAAGTTAATTTTTGCTTCATAATATAACTATGCTGCATTTTTTTAGCAATATTAGCAATTTTATCCCAATTTCCACTAACAATAGCAGGAGTCAAGTTCATCATCCCTTGTTGTAATTGCTGCATCTCTTCAAGTAGTAGCGGTTTAATATTAGCGGGTAATTGTAATGCGGTGGCATTTTTTTCATGCAGATTTGATTTTGCATGAATATTAAATGATAGAATGGAGAAAATAAAGATTGTTAATAATTTTGAATAAAAATAATTCACGTTGTTAATTCCAGAGAAATTTTAAAATAAGTATATTAGCATATACAAAGGTATTAGTTAGTCATTAGCTTCACACTTAATAAATTATGAATGAGACAATTTTAGGACTTGCGGTCTTAACCCAAGCGAATCCTCTTTACGCGCTTTATATAATAATCGGATTAGTGGTTATTATTTTTGCTATCATCGAGGGAATTAAGTATTTTTTTCAACATGGCGATCCTTTGCCTGAAAAACTACCTCATTGTATTTGGCATACTAGAGTGAAAAAAGTAGACCGTATTTATGATGGAGATACTTTTTTTGCTTATGTTAAAGGACATAACCCAATTGATAAAAAACCAGTAGGCATTAGGATTCGGGGTATAGACACACCTGAAATGAAGGATAAAAACTTAAAGGTTAAGAAAAAAGCTCAAAAAGCTAAAGAGCTTGCGATGAAAGAAATTGAAAGTGCAAGAACAATTCATTTATATAATGTAAGTACCAAAGATAAATATGGTCGTTTATTAGCCACGGTATTTTGTGACCGCCGAGATTTAGCTAAAATTTTAATCAAAAAACGTTTAGCAAAATCTTATGATGGGGGAAAAAAATCTGAATGGTAATTTTTTAAATAATCTTTTTTTCCCAATCAAGAATATAATCTTCTAAATCATCTTTATTGACTTTAGATTCTTTGATGGCATAACTACGAATACTAATCCCCGCTAGTTCTACACTGCGAGGTGTCCCTGTTATTAAAGGATGCCATGAAGGTAAAGGTTTATCATCGGTTAATAGTCGGTAGGCACAGGTTTTTGGTAGCCAAGTATAGTCTTTAAAATTATCATCTTGTTTCAAGTCGATGCACTCAGGGACTAAAGTGCATCGTTCTAAATAATGGCTACAACGACAAGTCTTTAATTCAATTAAATTACAAACCACACTCGTAAAATAAATTTCCTCAGTGTCTTCATCTTGGAGTTTAACTAAGCAACATTTACCACAACGATCACATAATGACTCCCATTCTTGCGTTGTCATTTGTTGAAGTGTTTTTGTTTCCCAAAATTTCATAAATTTAAGCTTTAACTACTCGTTAGTATTTTAAAAATCTTTTTTCCGACCGCATCGGAAAATTCTTCAGGATTTTCATAATCTTTCATTTTTGCATAATTGACTAAAGCCATCACCATTTTTTTAGTTTCAGCTATTTCTTGATGTGTTCTACCACACCCTTCACAATATATATCTTTGTGCGTACATTGATTAATACATGGGCTAAATTTCATTTTTACTCTTCCTCACATTTTTCTGGAATATTTTCAGCAGACCAGTCTTTTAACTTAATTTTTTGTCCTGCAATTTTAAACGTTTTTTTATCTTTAAAACCTTTACCTGTAAAAAGATTAACATCACAGTTGTGAATATTATCAGGTTGTAGGGTATCTCGACTTTCATAAGTATAGCCTCCGACCCTAAATTCTTTTTTTCTATAAGCGACAGTGAGAATTTGAGACCAACGATTTCTACCAATAGAATCATTTCCTGAAATTATAAGTAAAGAATGCCCTTTTTCCTTGGTTTCAAGATAGGGGTTTGTTCCATGCATAGAGCCCATCCAAGCAATATCTTTTTTATATAATACGGTTTGCAGTTGATTTTTTTTATCGGCTAAAAAAATATAAATTTCAACAATATCATCATTTTTCATTAATACCGCCGCATCAAGTTGTGTATCTTGATTCCAGTCACCTGACACTACACTTAATACATTGGATTCTTTTGCATAAGTGATGGAACTCATCGTGCTTAGAATAATGATGAGCGTGGTTAAAAATTTGTAGGTGAATTTATTTAATTTTTCCATTTTTAAACCTTAATCTGTGATTGAAAAGAAAAAGAGATTGAATAACAGTATACTCTCTGTATATGATAAAAATGTAAAATGGAGTCTAAAAATATGTTTTTTGATTCCAGTATTTTATTGATTTATAAGTAATTTATTTTTTACACTATTTTTTGTCATGTACAGGGCAATATACGATACCTTTTTATGTTCTACTTAGAGTAGCATAAAAATTAGATTCTCACTGAGACGATACAAATAAGTAATATTAACGTTTGAGCTTTGATTATGATTACACAACCCTATGTAGGTTTACGTCCCTTTAAACAACATGAACATGAGATATTTTTTGGTCGTGAAGAATGTGTGACTGAATTAGTTGAATTATTAGGAAAAACAAATTTTATTGCCATTGTTAGTGAGGCCTATTGTGGTAAAACCTCTTTAGTTCACTGTGGTTTAGAGACTAAGCTTTTAGAGGATACTGAAACACAATGGCATATTGCCAATTTTCAGCCTCATTTTAACCCCTTTGTTCAACTAGGGACTAGTTTATTAAAATATGATGTTTTAGGTGAATATCTTTCTTTTAATCATAAAGATGCGACTGAATCCTTAAAGCAGGTTTTAGCTTATGGGCATTTAAGTTTGCATCAACTTTTAGAGCAAAACAATTTCCCTAAAGATCATAAACTATTACTTGTTTGCGACCAGTTTGAAGATATTTTTAATTTATATGAACAAAATAAATCTCTTGCAGAAAAGTTTGTTCAATTGTTAGTTTCAAGTGCTAAAAAACACCCAAAAAAAATAAAGATTCCCTATGATATTTATGTCATTGTTACTTTACGTTCTAATTATTTAGACAAGGTTTCATATTTTCCCTATTTAGATCAAATAATAAGAAATAATATTTATTTAGTCCCGCATTTAAATAAAGCACAATTGAAAGAGGCTATTATTAAGCCTGCATTATTTATTGAAAGCCAAAAAAATAAAATTGATGAGGATGATAATTTTTCAACCGAAGATGATCTCACAGGTCAGAAAGATTATTTTAAAAATAATGAGGATATTGATGGTTTTTATAAAGAAATAGAAAGAAATGAATTGTTTAGTGATGATTCAAAAAATAATAATGAAAAAGAAAGTGATGAAGCGAAACAAAGCATTGAAAAAATTGAAGATAAATTAGTTGAGTTTTTATTAAAAAATATCACAGGGAGTGGTGATAAATTACCTTTATTACAGCATTTATTAATGAGAATGTGGGAACTGAGTCTAACAGAGTTAGATCATTCTTTAACGATAGAGATGTATAAAAAAAATCGCGTTGGTGGATTTAGTGAGGCACTTCCAAGACACCTTGAAGAAACTTATTATTCTTTGAAAGAAAACCAGCAAGTCATCGCAAAAAATTTATTTTGTCAATTAGTTGAAGTTAAAACGAATAAGGAATCATTTTTACTACCTATTCCTGTAAAAATAGCAGAAGTTGCTAGATTAGAACAAACATCAGTAGAAGAAATTATTAAAGTTATTGAAGAGTTTCGTCGACCTGAGCGTGCTTTTTTAATTCCAGCTTACCCTGCAAATCTTGATGCAGAAACATTTGTTGAAATCAGTCATGAATCTATTTTGTTACATTGGTCGCAATTAACAGATTGGAAAGCGGAGGAAAGGCGGGCTGAAAGAAACTATCGGACATTAGATGAGTTTGCTCATCAATATTTTCAAAAGAAAGGGTCACTTCTGAAAGAAAACCAAAAACAAAAAAATGAATTATGGCAATGGTCTGAATCAGAAAATGCAGTTACCCAGACTTGGGCAGGATATTATGGTTGCAATTATGATCTAATTGAACGCTATTTACTTAAAAGTAAAAATTTATTTGCCTATTTTCATAAATACTATTCACTAGGGATGTATGGTTCATTATGTTTTATGTCTATATTAATGATATGGAGTCTTTTACCCCCCTATAAAGAAGAATTTTCAGTGCCTTCAGAAAAAACTGCACGAGAGATTTTATATCAAACTGAAAAAGACTTAATTTTAAAAAAAGAAGCCTTTTATTTAGAAAAAAAATGTAACGAAGCAACGATAGATCAACCTGATAGCGCGGATAGTTGGTTTCATTGTGGTTTTTGGATGGCTTATCAGGGAAAACTGGATGAAGCAGAAACCGCCTATGTGAAATCAAGAGAATTAGATCCTGATAATACCGATACCTTATTACAATTAGCTAAAATATGGGTTATAAAAAGAAGATTTGATGAAGCAGAACCTGTTTTAAATGGGCTTCTTGCCAAAGATTCTAAGAATGAGGAAATTTTATATCAATTAGGTGAAATATTAACTCATGAAGATTCGTTAAAAAAATCTCGCAATAGGCAATTAGGCTCAGGTGTTCATTATTATAAGGCTGCATTAGCTCTTTTCCCTGAAAATGACAAAACCTTAAATCATCTAGGGCGTACATTTAGCTTGTTAGGGGATCACGTACAAGCGCTTGAAAATTTAAAAAAAGCCGTTAAAATTAATCCTCAAAATGCGGATGCTTGGTATAACTTGGGAAATACATATATAAAAAATGCTCAAATAAAAGAAGGGCTTGAAACCATTAGAAAACTCATAGAAATAAATCCTCGTAACTCAAAGTATTGGCGTATTTTAGGTCATCTTCATATGAAAAATGCTCAATCTGAGGAGGCTGCGAAAGCGTTTACAAAAGCTTTAGGTCTTAATCCTCAGAATGATGAAAACTTGCGTAATTTAGGATTAGCTTTATTAAAAAAAGGAGATTTGGTTGCAGCAACAGAAGCCTTTGCAAATGCGGTTATTTTAAACAAGAATAACGATACAAATCATCGAAACCTAGGTGATGTTTGGCTGAAAAGAAATAAACTAGATAAAGCTTTAAAATTTTATAGTGCGGCTCAAAAAATAAAAGCGAGTAAAATTAATCTAATTAAAAAAGCCGATGTATTAACTAAGCTTAATCAATATAAAAAAGCGAGTCACCTTTATAAACAAGCTGCTGTAATGAAAGAGAGTGATTGGGAGTAAGGATTTACATGGTGCGGATGAAACCCGCACCCGCTTTATTTTCTTAATTTATTATCGACGACGAGAACCATTGTTTTGTCCTCGACCTCTTGAGTTATTTCCCCCGTTTTTTGCACCTGAACGCTGTCCATCCCGATGACCTACTTTAGGTTTTTTGGGGTTTTTGGGACGGTGAAGGCGTAAATCTAATCGTGATTCTGGAACATCATGGGTGGGCTCAAACCCTGAAATAATTTCTCTTGTCAGCACCGATTTTATTAACCGCTCTATATCCGATAACTGTTTAAATTCATCCGCAGACACTAATGAAATAGCTTCACCCGTTGAACCTGCACGACCTGTACGCCCGATACGATGAACATAATCTTCGGGTACGTTAGGTAAATCAAAATTGACCACTTGGGGTAGTTGGTCTATATCTAAACCTCGTGCGGCAATATCGGTTGCCACTAAAACTTGCACTAATCCCTGTTTAAAATCAGCCAGTGCCTTGGTTCTTGCACTTTGACTTTTATTACCATGAATAGCTGCGGCTTTAATTTCTTGAGCATTTAATAATTTTGTTAATTTATTTGCCCCATGTTTAGTGCGACTAAAAACAAGGACTTGCCACCATTGATTCTCTTGTATTAAATGGATCAACAAGGCTGTTTTTTGTTTTTTATCAACAGGGTAAATTAATTGCTTAACCGTACTTACCGTTGTTTCAGTGGGGTTTACCGAAATTTCAACAGGTTGTTGAACGAAAGCTGTGGCTAATTGCCGAATTTCATTTGAAAAAGTTGCTGAGAATAATAAATTTTGACGTTGTTTAGGCAGTAAGGCTAATATTTTACGAATATCATGAATAAAGCCCATATCCAACATGCGGTCGGCTTCATCTAAAACTAAGACTTCTAATTGTTTAAACTTCACGGCATTTTGATTATACAAATCAAGCAAACGTCCTGGGGTTGCAACGAGAATATCAACCCCTTTTCGTAATCGCATCATTTGAGGATTTATTTTTACTCCTCCAAAAACAACCGTAGAACGGAGGGGTAAATGCTTTCCATAGGTGGAGATACTTTCTTCAACTTGGGCGGCCAATTCACGGGTTGGGGTTAATACAAGTGCGCGTACTTGATTAGCATGTGCCTGTTCGCCTTTTGATAGTTGCTCTAATAATGGCAATGTAAAACCTGCCGTTTTTCCTGTGCCTGTTTGTGCCGCCGCCATGACATCACGACCATCAAGTATTGCAGGAATAGCTTGAGCTTGTATCGGCGTAGGGTTTTCATAACCTTGTTCGCTAATGGCTTTTAGAATAAGAGGGGATAAATTTAGGGAGGTAAAACTCATATAGATATAATTAATCGTGTTAGGTTATTTTGAGTTGTTTATTAGATCTAATAGTAAATTAATCTGCATAGAACTATCGTTTAAAGCAGGAATATAATGGTAATTTTTACCCCCTGCCTTGATAAAAATTTCTTTATTAGTGATTGCAATTTCCTCTAAAGTTTCAAGACAATCTGCTGCAAAGCCTGGACAAATAACATCAATATTTTTAATCTCTTGTTGAGGTAAATCCTCTAATACTTCTATACAATAAGGTTTTAGCCATTCTGCTTTTCCAAAACGTGATTGAAACACCAGTTTCCATTGTGATGATTCTAAACCCAATTCTTTAGTAATTAACTG
This sequence comes from Methylococcaceae bacterium, assembly GCA_030626845.1. GTDB lineage: Bacteria > Pseudomonadota > Gammaproteobacteria > Methylococcales > Methylomonadaceae > WTBX01. The sequence goes on along the minus strand of DAOUTG010000002.1, from coordinate 52,086 downwards.
TGCTGTTATTTGACACTGATTAAAATAAGGGTCGCCCCAATCAGTTAATTTTTTGGGTAAACCATGGAAAGACATTAACAATAAATCACCGCGTTGTTTTTCCCAAGACTGCCGTATAGAATCTGCAACCGCCTTAATATAAAGCGGGTGCTGATGATAATCGCTAATAAAACGTAAGGATGGTATATGCCGCCAAGATTTTAAAATATCCACTACCTCATCATACACTGAGGCGGTTGTCGTTGATGAATACTGTGGGTATAGCGGAATAATGATAATTTCCTCACAGTTGTTCTTTTTAAATTGAAGCAGTTTTTCTTCAATCGAAGGTTGTCCATAACGCATTGCATAATCAATGATAATATCATTATTAGTCTTATGTATGGCAATAGCCGTTTTCTTTGCTAATTTTTGGGTTAATAAAACTAATGGAGAACCTTCTTTTTGCCAAATCTTTTTATAAGCGCGTGCAGACTTTCTAGGTCTAAACGGTAAAATAAATCCATTTAAAATCAACCACCAAATCGGGCGTGGGATATTAACAACGCGTGGATCACCTAAAAACTGTCTCAAATAACGCCTCACATCGGAAGTTTTTGTTGAGGCGGGTGAACCAAGATTAATTAATAAAACCCCGATTTTGGTGTGCGTTTTATTCATTATTTACGATTAATTAAATTCAAAAATTCAGAACGCGTATTAATTTCTTCTCTAAAAATACCAGTCATCACAGACGTTGTCATCACTGAATTTTGTTTTTCAACGCCTCGCATCATCATGCATAAATGTTTTGCTTCAATAACGACAGCAACGCCTCTTGCGCCTGTAACTTCTTCAATCGCATTGGCAATTTGCTTGGTTAATTTTTCTTGAATCTGCAAACGTCGGGCGAACATATCCACTACCCGTGCCATTTTTGACAAACCAATGACCTTACCATTGGGTAAATAACCAATATGACATTTGCCGATAAAAGGTAATAGATGATGTTCGCATAAAGAATAGAGTTCTATATCCTTTACGATCACCATATCCTCGGTATCTGCATGAAAAATAGCGTTATTTAACACCTCGTCCAGTGTTTTATCATAGCCATTATTTAAAAATTTAAACGCTTTAGCCGCACGTTTAGGCGTATCCACTAAACCTTCACGATTTACATCTTCGCCCACAGCTTCAATAATTTTGGAAAAATGCGCTTCCATAACACCCTCTTTGAATAAAAATAGCTACCTAGTATAACATCATCAATGCGTAAACTTTAACGCCTCTAAAAGTACGGTTTCATTTGCCCCTGCTTGGGTTGCATTTTCACTTAAATACCGCCGCCAAGATTTCGCCCCTTTTTGGCTATGAAATAACCCTAAAATATGTCGAGAAATACTATTAAGCCGTACATTCTGTTTAAGCTGTTGTTGGACATAGGGAATTAATTCTTCAATAATTTGCTGTCGTGTTTTAGTTTGTTTATCGGCTTTAAAAATCTCATGATCTACCTGAGATAATAAAAAAGGACGCTGATAAACTTCACGCCCTAACATTACGCCATCAACTTGGTTAAGATGTTCTTGAGCGACTTCTAAATTAGTAATACCGCCATTGACAATGATTTCTAAATCAGGAAGATCATTTTTAAGCTGATACACAATATCATAACGCAATGGGGGAACTTCACGGTTTTGTTTGGGAGAAAGACCTTGTAACCAAGCTTTACGGGCATGAATAATAAAAGTTTTACAGCCTGCTTGAGCCACGGTTTCAACAAAGTGGGTTAATTCTTCGTAGGAATCTTTATTATCAATACCAATTCGTGATTTAACCGTGATAGGAATAGAGACTGCTTGCTGCATTGCCGCAATACATTCTGCGACTAAAATGGGTTTAGCCATTAAACACGCCCCAAATAAACCGTTTTGAACCCTATCACTAGGGCAGCCTACATTTAGATTAACTTCATCATAACCATAATCTTGTGCCATTTTTGCACAAAGGGCTAAATCGGCAGATTTAGAACCACCTAACTGTAATGCTAGTGGGTGTTCTTCAGCATTAAATTGTAAAAAACGATGTTGATTACCGTGTATTAACGCGGCTGTGGTCACCATTTCAGTATAGAGTAATGCCTGTTTAGACATTAACCGATAAAAATAACGACAATGCCGGTCTGTCCAATCTAGCATCGGCGCAACTGAAAATAATCTATTGATTTTATTCATATTTATAAAATTTTGTCTATACTTGTTTTTGCAAAATCTAGGTGGCTATAGTAAATTTAAAATATTAACTATAATAAATTAACGCATCAATCTTTTTTATCAAATAATTTATACTAAATACGCATCTTAAAAATACTATAAAAAAGATACTGCTGTTCTTTATACATGACAAAAAATATTTTACACAATAAATTACTTATAAATTAATGGAATGCTGGAGTCCAAAACATATTTTAGACGCCAGTTTATATTTTTGTCATGTACAGAGGTGCAAGCTAAAGGCTATTTAACTGATAATTTATATTTTTCCTGCCACTGTAAAACAAGACTGTAAATCACAGGAAACACCAATAAACTTAATAATAACACAGTAAACATCCCACCCAATACAGGGGCTGCAATACGTTGGGCAACATCTGCTCCTGTGCCTGTACTCCACATAATAGGAATCAATCCTGCCATTGTTGAAATGGCAGTAATTACGACAGGGCGCACTCTTAAAGCCGTTGCCGCCTCAACCGCCGCGCTTATTTCCATCGCTGATAAAAGCATTTGTTTTTGCCTGCGTAATTTAGCGATTTCTATATCTATAAAATTTAATACCATCACCCCTGTTTCTGCTGCTGTGCCTGCCAGTGCGATAAATCCCACATAAACGGCAACTGATAAATTGAAATCGTAAGCATAAGTTATCCAAATACCACCAATTAATCCAAAAGGCACGGTTAGCATTACAATGAGAGGCTCGGTAATATTGCGAAAAGTAAAATACAGTAATAAAAAAATCGCTAACAAGGTAATAGGCACGACTATTTTTAATCGTGCCGCCGCGCGTTCCATGTATTCAAATTGTCCTGACCAATTAATCGTATAACCTGCTGGAAGGTTGATTTTTTCTTTAACTATTTGTTTCGCTTTCCTTACAAACCCCCCTATATCCGAGGTTTTAATATCAACATAAATCCACGCATTCGGTCTGGAATTTTCACTTTTTATCGAGGGTGCGCCACGTGTTAGTGCTAGTTCAGCAACTAATGCCATGGGAATTTGACTGCCATTTTCCGTAGGAATCAGTACTCGTTTTAACTGTTCAAGATTATCTCGTAATTCTCGTGGATAACGCAGATTAACAGGGTAACGCTCTAAACCTTCCACGGTTTCAGTAATATTCATGCCGCCAATAGCAGTTTGAATCACATCTTGAATATCCCCTACCGTCAATCCATAACGTGCCGCTTTTTCGCGGTCTATATCAAAATCAAGAAAATAGCCGCCCATCGCTCTATCCCCAAAGGCTGAAAGGGTTTCTGGCATTGTTTTCATCACCTGTTCAATTTCTTGGGCAAGTGATTCCAAAACCTTTAAATCTGCCCCACCCACTTTAATACCTACGGGGGTTTTAATCCCTGTTGATAACATATCAAGGCGATTTTTTATGGGCATTGTCCACGCATTCGTTAATCCCGGTAATTGGGTTGCCTTATCCATTTCATTCATTAATTGCTGCATGGTTTTTTCAGGATTTGACCATAAATCACGCGGTTTTAACAGTAGCGTAGTTTCCATCATTGATAACGGTGCAGGGTCGGTAGCGGTTTCTGCTCGCCCTATTTTTCCAAACACGCGTTCAACCTCTGGAAAGGTTTTTAAGATTTTATCAGTTTGTTGCAATAACTCCTTGGCTTTGGTAATCGAAACCCCTGGAAACGAACTTGGCATATACAAAATATCGCCTTCATCTAATGGCGGCATAAATTCACTGCCGACTTTCGATAAAGGGTAATAACTTGACGCTAACAATAAAAGGGCAAGTAATAAAGTCACACTACGAAAACGCATGGCACATTTTAAAATAGGGCTGTGTAAAAAATGTAACAGTCGATTAGCAGGATTTTTATGTTCTGGAATTATTTTACCGCGAATAAAATATCCCATTAAGACAGGCACTAAGGTAACGGTTAAGATGGCAGCCGCACCCATTGCATAAGATTTTGTAAACGCAAGCGGACTAAATAAACGTCCTTCTTGTGCCTGCATAGTAAAAATAGGCACGAAAGAAACGGTAATAATTAATAAAGAAAAAAATAACGCCGGCCCGACTTCTTGTGAGGCTTTGCTAATCGCTTGCCAGCGTTCATTTTGAGTGAGTTCTGCTTGTTTCTTTTCAACAGCTTCGGCTAAATGTTTATGGGCGTTTTCAACCATTACAATCGCTCCATCCACCATATCTCCAATGGCAATGGCAATACCACCTAAAGACATGATATTGGCATTTAAACCTTGCCAACGCATTAAGATAAAAGCAATTAAAATACCTAAAGGTAAACTAATAACAATGACTAATGAAGAACGGATATGTAATAAAAACAACGCGACAATAATACTAACAATCACTAACTCTTGTACTAAGGCGGTATTCAAGGTATCAACTGCGCGGGTAATTAAATTACCTCGATCATAAACAGGTATGATTTCTACGCCTTTAGGCAATCCCTGTTTTAATTCTTCTAGCTTTTCTTTAACAGCATTAATCGTTGCTTGAGCATTTTCACCAAAACGCATAATAATAATTCCACCAACTACTTCCCCTTCACCATCTAATTCAGCAATTCCCCGACGTAATTCTCCTCCTAAATGGACGTGGGCAACATCTTGTAAGCGTATCGGTGTTCCATTTTCATTCACGCCTAGAGGGATATGATTCAAATCATCCAACGATTTAATATAACCCAGTCCGCGCACCATGTATTCGGTTTCTGCCATTTCAATTAAGCGTCCGCCGACATTATTATTTGAGCGTTGAATCGCTTGTTTGACTTTTGATAAAGGAATGTTAAACGCTAACAGTGCGTTGGGGTCAACTTCGACTTGATACTGTTTGACATAACCGCCAATTGAAGCCACTTCTGCAACACCGCTTACAGTTTGTAACGGATAACGTAAATACCAATCTTGTAAAGAACGCAGTTGGGCTAAATCATATTGCCCTGTTTTATCAATCAAGGCATATTCATACACCCAGCCAACACCTGTCGCATCGGGTCCTAAGGTCGGCGTAATCCCTTGTGGTAATCGGTCACTGACATAATTCAAAGATTCCAAAACGCGAGAACGCGCCCAATACATATCGGTATCATCTTCAAAAATAATATAAACAAAGGAAAATCCAAAAAAGGAATAGCCGCGTACTGTCTTAGCTTTAGGCACAGATAACATCGCCGTGGTTAAAGGATAAGTGATTTGATCTTCAATTACTTGCGGGGCTTGTCCTGCATATTTAGTAAATATAATCACCTGTACATCGGATAAATCAGGAATGGCATCTAAAGGCATATTTTTAAAAGACCATAAGCCGCCTAATCCTAGCAATAATGCAGCAAGTAAAACGATAAAACGGTTTTTAATAGCATTATTAATAATAGAGTTAATCATGTTTATTTCTCATCATTTCCATATCATGCCCTTGATGATTCATTTCTTGTTCACTCGGTTTAGACTTTTGGGTTTCAGCTTCCAGCATTTTGGCAGTGGCTTCGCGTAATTTAGATTCAGAATCAATTAAAAATTGTGCCGAAGTGACTACTTTTTCTCCGAGTTTCAAACCCTCTAACACTTCAACCTTATTACCTGACGCTAAACCTAACACCACTAGACGCGGCTCAAATTTACCTTTACCTCTCACAACAAAAACTTGATTGCGCGTTCCCGAACGAATCACCGCTTCGGCTGGAATCACCAAACTATTTAGGCGTTTGTCGGCTTTAATAGTCAATTCAGCAAACATATTCGGCTTTAGCAGCAAATCAGGATTATCAAAGGCTAAACGAACTTTAATGGTGCGGGTTTTTGCATTCGCATAAGGATAAATATAAGTGAGCTTGCCTGTGAATGTTCGCCCTGGAATACCCACGAGTTTCATTTCCACTAAATCGCCTTGTTTCACCCACGGTAATTCATATTCATAAATATCGGCATAAACCCAAACGGTACTTAAATCAGCAATCATATAAATTTCAGTAACAGGGGTGACATATTGCCCTTCTCTTGCGCCAATTTTCATAACTATCCCTTTTTCTGGGCTATGAATATGCAGACTTTTTTTAATTTTTTGGCTAAGTTCAAGTTGATGTAATTGATGCTTAGGCACATCCAATAACTTTAAACGCTGTTTAGAACTCTCGACTAAATCTTCTGCACCTTGACGAATTTCATCAATTGGGCTATTTTGCAAGATTTTTAAATTATTTAATGCCAAAATATATTCTTGCTGACTGGTGACTAATTGCGGCGAATAAATACTCAGCAGACGTGAATTTTTTTCAACTTGTTGCCCTGTTTTATCTACATACATTTTCTCTATCCAGCCTTCGGTTTTCGGATGTAAATGCACCATGCGCTCTTCGTTATAGTCAACCCGTCCAACCGCACGCACATTGCGCGTTAAATCTTGGCGTATGACATTCGTAGTACGCACCCCAATATTTTGTTCAACCACAGCATCTATACTGACAGTTCCCGTTTTTTCTTGTGGTTTATCAGCTTCGGCATAAACAGGCACATAGTCCATGCCCATTGAACCTTTAGCAGGAACAGGTGAAGTGACATCTGGATTCATAGGATGACGGTAAAACAACGGTTTTTTAACTGCTTCTGATTGTTCCTTTTTTAAAATCATCTCAGCTTGCCAAAAACGTGAAAGCCCAAAACCTGTACCCAAACCGATAAAGAGCGTTATCACACTGATAGAAATTAACTTATTCATAAAGATTATCCTGTCCAACCACGGCATTTAATCGTGCTAAAGCTTGATTAGCCTCAACAAAACTTTGCCAATATTGCATTTCAAAACTAAATAAATTGATTTCACTGCGAACTAGATTTAAAAAATCTACCTTATTGACTTGATAACCCGCCAGCATTGAAGCCACCGTTTGCCGTGCTTGTGGAATAATACCTGTTTCAAATAATATGATTTGCTGAGTGCTGCGCTGATAATCGCTATAGGCGATTGATATTTGTTTGCGTACTTGATTCCATAAATCCTGCAAAGCATAATTTGCCTGCATTACTTCGGCATTACGTTGTTGTATTGCCATATTTTGTTTACGGTCTGCAAAAATAGGGATACTCATACTCAGTTTTAGACTGAAAAAATCGGCTCGTTCAATCCCCTCTAAAGTATCATCTCGACCACCATAAAAAGCACCCACTTTAAAATCAGGATAAATATCTTCTTTAGCTAATTCCAAACGGGATTTTGCCACTTGAATCTGCTGCTGACCTGCGGATAATGTCGCTCTAAATTGCTGTGCTTGTTGATAAAGAACCTCTTCAGATAACAGCTTTTTGAATTTGGCAACCACTGTATTAGGTAAGATTATTTTTTGATTTGCCGCTTGATTTAATAAGGTATTTAGTGCCGCAACTGTTTTTTGGCGTTGCCCTTGCCATTTTAATTTTTGGTCTAACAATTTAGAGGATTCTAACTGCGCCAGTAGCACATCTTGCTGTAAACCTTGACCGACTTCATATTTTGTTCTCGCAACCTCAACAAACTGGCGCAATAAAGTTTGAGTGTTATCAATAATATTTAACACTCTGTCAAAATAAAATATTAACCACCATTGCTGTTTAACATCGCTCACTAATTGCAAACGGGCTTCATGCAAATTTTCCACAATTACCTTTCTTTCATCTGTGGCAACTTGTTCTCGCAAGGCTAATTTAGAGGGAAAAGGTATTTTTTGGGTAATACCGAATTGCATTTGTGTCATGTTTTCTTGGCGCAAATCAAAACTATCGACAGGCAAATTTAAGGCATTAAAACTGATTTCAGGATCTGGCAAAGCACCGCTTTGAGGAATCATCGCTTGCATAGCTTGTAAACGGGCGTTGATTTGTGCCAAATTGGGATTATCTCTTAACACGATTTGGGTCGCTGATTTTAAAGTCAGCAAGGTTTCTGCTTTAAGCGTGTGCATAAAACAAAAACAGACTATCAGTAGATAGCATTTATAAAGAACTAACATAATGTTTCACCTATTTACCAAAAATAAGTAATTTCTAGTATTTTTTAAATGAAAGATAGGCACGTTTAGACACGGCGTGACATAGCTCACAGCCGTTTTGAACGTACTTCTATGAACTGACCTTAAGCCAGTTTAAATAAGATGATGTTAGCTAATAGGGGGTCTAAGCTCAGGTGAGTGAGAAAAAGAGCTTAATAATGCATTTTCAGAATGAAAATAAAGATGTGTGGCAATGGCTAAAGAATAGTCGTTATGGCTAAGAAAATAATTAGCATGACAAAGACCAACGCTACAATGAATCGTTGTATGACAGTGCTGCATATTTTTTTTTGAATGCTTTAGTAAAGGCAAGGAGGTTATGTTATCACTTAAACTCATTCCTATTATTTTTTGTTCAGAATTTAAATTTTCGTCAATACAATGACTAAACGCCGCCATAACAGGGATTGTTACCATCATTAAAATCAAAAAACAACAGGTATAAAGTCTTAACATTACTAAAGTTAGTTTATTATTCAATAAACGCATTCTATATTTATATTGATATACTGTCTATGAGTATTTTTCTGTCTAATAATCATGCTTCCATTTAATTCCTACCGAACTATCAGAGTCTTGATTAAATTCAACTTCAGCTTTTATATCAGGAAATAAATCTACTTCTACGGTTGCGGTACTGGATTCACTTTGCAAACCTTGTTCTACTTCTAAATAAATTTTATCGGTAATATATTTACCCGCTTTCACAGAAGCGGTATCAAAATTATCACCACCAAGGTTAAGTCGATCTAAACCTAAGCTTGTTTGTAAACTACCTAAGGTATCTATATTCTTCAGTCCACCACTAGCTAACATCGTCACAACTTCGGCTAACTGTATGGCTTGCATCGGTGAAATACTTTTAGTGTCTTCTTTAAATAATAGATTTGATAAAATTTCATCTTGAGGAAGATTGGGATCATGAGACAATTCTAATTGCGGATTATCTGCCATGCCTTTAATACGAATAATCGCATCGCCTTTATCAGAAGTTGCCACGGTTTCTATATTTAAACTCGGTAAAGGTGGATACGCGCCATTAAAATCAATCAAACCTTGCCGAAAAACAAAACGGTTATTGAGTATTTCTAAAGAACCCCGTTTAGTTTCAATGAAACCTAGGACTTTTGGCATGGATGTACCGCCTTTTATACTTAAATCTCCCTGCCATTCAGAATCTAAACCATACCCTTTAATATAGAATTGGTTGGCAATTTTAACCCCAATATCCAAATTCATTTTAAAACCCGCTTTAACTTCGGCTTTTTTAATAACTTGTTGTTGCTTTTCAGTCGGTAAATTTTTTCCAATTTCAATCACTTCCATTTCAGGAATCTCATCTTGAGAACTGGCTGATGGAATGGTTAAAGAAAAATCATCAATATTTAATTTACCCGATAATAAAGCCTGTTTTACATCCCCTTTTACTTTTAATCCACCGCTAAGATGGGTTTTTAATTGGGGGCTATTGGCTAATTGAATATGATTAAAATTTAATTCACCACTGAAAGGGTTATTAAGCTCTGTAATTAAAGAAAATAAACCTTTGCCTTTTATACTCCCTGTTTCTGTATCTTCTAAGCTTAATTTTGTTAAGGTAATTCTCTTAGGTTCAGCATCTACTTGTAATTGAATATTTTTAAGATGGGTTTCTGTGGTTGCATTTTGGTATTCACCTTGTTTTAAAGCGATGCGTCCATGAAGTTCAGGCTCTTTAATTGTCCCTGTTAAATTAACATTGGCATTAAAATCCCCCGCTAGTTTTTGATCCTCAAAGGGAATATTTTTAACCAAATCTTCTAAGCTTAAATCAGCGATGAATTTTCCTTGCAGGGTTTTATTTTCAGGTAAGTCAAATATAAAAGGGGCAAGTTGTAATTGCATAGGCAATTTTAAATCCGCATGAAGTGGTTTTTTAAACTGAGGGTTTTTAATCTCTAAATTAGCTTGTAACTGCTGATCTTTAATCTGTGCTTTCAATTCAATTTGAGTTGCGGGTAATTTTTCAAAATCTTCTTCTTTCAGCCCTAAGTCTTTAAGATTAATGGCAAGGTCTATTTGTGGCTGTTTTGCTGTGCCAGATAATTGAATATCAGCATTGAATTTTCCTTTTAAAGCGGTATCAGCTAATTCATTGACCCAACTTAAGGGCAGACCTAATTGCAAACTGCCTGCAAGTAATTGCTCACTATAATTGATTTGTCCTTGTAAATGCGCTTTCCCAAAAAACAAAGATAAAGGGGTCAGGGTTATTTTTTTAGGGGTAATTATCAACTTAGTCATTTTTGCTAAATTAATTTTTTGCTTGAGTGCTTTCCCTGTTATTTTCTGTAATTCTAATTGCGTTTGTTTATCTGTTTGTTTTAACAAAGCAGTTAAAGCAAGGTTAAACGGTTGCTGATGCTTGCCTTTCGCGGTAAGTTGTAATTTAAGTTGTTCTAAAATACCTGATGCGACTAACTTTAATTGTTTAAGCTGGGTTTCACCTTGTTTTAATTTATTTAAAGTCAAAGTTGCATTAATATTGGGTTTATTTAAAGCGTTTTTAACATCGGCATTTAATTTTAGATTGACAAAAGTTAATTCATCCATTTTAAATTGCTTTAACTGCGTTTTAAGTTGAACAAACTGTTGACCTTTCACCGATTTAAAATCCATGTTTAAGCTTAACTTACCTTGCATAGATTGTTCCACCCAAGGCTTTATCCCTGTTAAATCACTACTTGCATTAAGCTTTCCTTTTATTTGCGTATTGGATAAATTAACCGCTAATTGACCTTTTAATTCGGTTTTTGGGGCTTTAATTAAAATATCATTTAACTTAAGCTGTTCATTCTTCAAACCATAGGGGGTACTTAAGGCTAAAGGCTGTTCTTGATGAGTTAAATTAAGCTGCACTTTTCCATGCAAATTCTCAATCACATCATTAGCCGTTGCTTGTAGTTTTATCGCTTGTAATTTTTGTCCTGCAACGGATAATGTCGGCACGGTGGCTAATAAATTTAATAAAGGTTTTTCAGTTGTGCCGTTAATTCCAAGCTTAATTTTGGCTTGTTTGAGGCTTAAATCATCCGTTTTAAAACTAGGAAGATTAAGCTCAATTTTTCCTTTGAGCTGTTGATTTTTTAAATTAAGCTGAGTATTCGCTTGTAGCTTTAATGCTTTAGTTTTAATACCTAGTTGTTTTACATTCACGTAATTTTCAGGTTTTACTTCAATCTGTGATTTTAAATGAATTTGTTTACCAATAAGTTTATTAACCGATTCATCTAATCCTGCCAATTGCAAAACATCCGTAGTTAAGGCAATTTCTATTTTTTCTATTTTAGGATGAATTTTAATTTGTGCTTCAGTTTTTATTTTTGCCTTAACTGCTGTCGTAATAGCATTTAAATCATCAAGATTTAAGCTTAAATTAAAATCGCCTTGTTGCTCTGTGCTATCAAAAATTCCTTTGAGTTGTAAATGCGACCATTGCCCATCCAGTTTGAATTTTTTTAAATCCAATCGCTGTTTTTCATCAAAAGTCGCGGCTAATTCCCATGATAAATTAGATTCAGGTAAGGATTCATTTTGTTGTTTTAAATCGGTTGCCGAACCTTGCAAAGCCATTTTAAACTGTTCATCCGCTAAAGTTTTTAATGGGGCAAGTTGAAGTTTTAATTTCAATGCTTGCAGTGAAAAATCATCAACCTTTAAATGCTCAACGGTTGTACTTAAGCTAATTTGTGGTTCAGTAAATAAACCATCAACCGCTAATTGTAAATTTGTCGAGCCTGATAATTTTATACCCGCCAAGGCATTGAGCTTTTCTAATGGTGCAAGTTTTAAGTTTAAGTGTGCATTGATTTTTTGTGCCGATAAATCAACTTTTGCCTGAGTATCTAAAGTAATTAAATCATTATTAAGGCTTAATTGTTTAAGCTGTATTGTTTGTGAATCTGTGGCAATAAGATTAATATTTAATTGTTGTCTCACACCTAATAAATCAACTATATCCTTAGGTAATAAACCTGTTTGTAATTGAATGACTGATTGCAAATTTAGCCAGGGTTGTTCACTAATTCCGAGTTTAACTTGCGTATTTAATTCACCCAATCCATCCAGTTTAGTCTTTAAATCAATTTTTAAATCAGAAACTAAACCTTCCGCTGTTAAATCTAACTGTAAATTTTTTAATTCAGGTTGCAGGCTTAATAAAGCTAACAATCCACCCGTTTCATCGACATGAATCGTTGTGGTGATTTTTAAAGGATTTAAATAAATAAGCGCGTTAAAATTCAAATTTAAACTGGCTTGGTCAATACGTTTTAATTGTAATCTAGCTTTAATTTCCTGACCTACGGTATGCGCATCGGCGGTAAAATTTAAGGCTAATGATTGCCCAATCACCGCTTTTTCAAGTTTAATTTCCTCAATGCCCATATGACGTACATTAACAAGGGGTAAATCAAGGTCTAACTCAGGTAAAGACGTTGGAATTTCAACGGCTACATTCTCTTCATCAGGTTCTTCTTTTGAAGGCGGCAAACGTTTAACCCATAACTGCTGCATACTTAATTCATCAATCTGAATTTCACCTGTTAATAATGCTGAAAACGACCATGCTAATTGTGCTTTTTTTAATTGCAACCAAACACCCTTTTTATCAGCAATACTCAATTCATCAAAATGAATAGTGAAAGGAAAAAAACCTTCAATCGGACTTATTTTAATTTGGACTTCTTCATCACTTAGGGTTTGACTTAAGTTCAGAGCAATTTGTTTTTGTACGAAGGGAACTTGTAATAAAATGACCATTAGCAGTAAAGAACTGATTAATCCTAGCCCAATATAGCTACTGACTCGTAACCATTTTCGCTGCCATAAATTAGTGATAAAAGATTTCAATTCCTCAATTTTTTCATAGATTTACACAATTTTTAACACGTCATCTTTTTCGCTTGGAAGATTGGTTAAAATTCTAATTTCCTTTAGTAATAGGGTACTTTCTACCGCTAATAAAAACTTAATATAATCTATAAAGATTTATATAAATCTATTTACACTGTCAACATTTAAGCCGTTACCGAAGTCACGGACTTACTAAACTCTTGTATGCGTTTTTCGGTGGGCTTTAGCGTGTCCACACCACCGTATTGATTTAAATTGATAGCCGCATTAAAATCACGATCTATCTCTAATCCATTCGATAATTAGGGGCTTCTTTGGTAATAGTCACATCATGGACATGACTTTCACGCATGCCAGCTCCTGTTACCCTTACAAACTGTGCTTTTTCGTGCATATCGGTAATGGTTTGATTGCCCGTGTAACCCATACTTGAACGAACCCCGCCTAATAGCTGATGAATAATGGCATATAAGTTGCCTTTATAAGGAACACGTCCTTCGATGCCTTCGGGCACTAATTTTTCAACCGTGTCTGCATCCTCTTGAAAATAACGATCACTTGAGCCTTGTTGTTGTGACATTGCGCCTAAAGACCCCATACCTCGGTAAGATTTATAGGAACGTCCTTGATAAAGCTCAACTTCACCAGGGGCTTCTTCTGTCCCTGCAAATAAACTACCTAACATGACAGAAGAGGCACCTGCGGCTAAGGCTTTTGCTACATCACCTGAATAACGAATACCGCCATCTGCAATTAAAGGAATACCTAATTCTTTTAAGGCATCGGCAACATTACTAATCGCCGTAATTTGGGGAACACCGACCCCTGTAACAATACGGGTGGTACAAATAGAGCCAGGACCAATCCCGACTTTAACGCCATCAGCCCCTGCATCAACTAAAGCAATAGCAGCCTCTGCTGTAGCGATATTACCACCAATAACCTCTATTTGCGGGTAATTTTGTTTAACCCAACGTACACGATCAATAACCCCTTGGGAGTGTCCATGAGCGGTATCAACAATAATAACATCAACCCCTGCATTAACTAGCGCAGCAACTCGTTCTTCTGTTCCCTCACCTGTGCCGACTGCTGCTCCAACCCGTAATCTTTCTTGCTTATCTTTACAAGCTTGAGGATAATCTTTAGCTTTTTGAATATCTTTAACGGTAATCATTCCACGTAAATGAAAAGCATCATTCACAACCAGCACTTTTTCAATGCGATGTTTATGTAATAGGGCAACTGCTTTTGAGTATTCTGCTGTTTCATGGAGAGTTACCAGATGTTCTTTTGGGGTCATGACATGGGTAATTAGTTCATCTAGGCGTGTTTCAAAACGTAAATCACGACTCGTAACAATTCCTACTAATTCATCACCGTCAACGACAGGAACCCCTGAAATGTTTTTTTCACGTGTTAGCTCAATAACTTCACGAACCGTCGTGGAAGGAGAGACGGTAATAGGGTCTTTAATAACCCCACTTTCATATTTTTTAACGCTCCTAACTTCACGTGCTTGTTGTTCTGAGGTCATATTTTTGTGAATAATACCAATCCCCCCTTCCTGAGCAATGGCAATGGCAAGTCTAGCTTCAGTAACCGTATCCATTGCTGCTGAAACCAGAGGAATATTAAGGGTAATATTGCGTGTAAGGTGAGTTTTTATTTCTACATCACGAGGCAGTACGACAGAATGAGCGGGAAGTAATAAAACATCATCAAACGTAAGGGCTTCTTGAATAATTTGCATAACTGCGCCTCTAAATAAAAAATAACCGATTATTATAACCCTAAATTTACTATTTACCTTGATAAAATAAAATGAATAAATATGGCTTTATCAGATTAACCTGTCTTTCACCTGAGGTTCATATTGCAAACCCTAGAGCAAATAAGGCGGTCATAGAAACAGCATTAAAGGAGCATCAGCGAAGTGATATTATTTTATTTCCTGAGCTATCACTTACTGCTTATAGCTGTGGCGATTTGTTTAATCACGATTTGTTATTAGAGGAAGCTAAACAGTGTTTACTGGAATTAGCACAACAAGTGAGTAAACAATTAGTTTTTGTAGGATTACCGCTTAAAGTGGGTAATGGCTTATACAATTGTGGTGCAGCTTTAAATCAAGGGCGTATTATTGGTATTTTTCCAAAACAATTTTTACCTAATTATGGTGAGTTTTATGAAGCACGTTGGTTTAAAGCAGCCGATGGAAATGAGCCTAAAACCGTTAATATTGACGGACAAAAAATTCCTTTTGGGATAGAGTTATTATTTAAATATGAAGGTTATTGTCCCGTTATTGTCAGTGGGTGTGTGTGCGAAGATGATTGGATGCCTGTCACGCCTTCTTCTTTTCAAGCACTTGCAGGTGCAACGGTACAATGTAATTTATCTGCAAGTAATGAAATCACTGGTAAACATCAATACCGTTTAAATACCGTCGTTTTAGGTCAATCAGGGCGACATATATCAGCCTGTGCCTATGCGAGTGCAGGGGCAAGTGAATCTACGACCGATTTAGTTTTTGGAGGACATATGGCCATTGCTGAAAACGGGACTTTATTAGCAAACTCTCGTCGTGTGGGTGATGGTTTAGATTACAATAATAAAGGCTACTCAATTAGTGCCGATATAGATGTTAGCAGTTTGCTTAACGAACGCCAGCGGATGAATAGTTTTAGCGATTGTTCTAGCCGTTATGTTGCCTATGAAACACGTTATTTAACTTTTGAATTATCAACAGATCATTCGATACGAAAGTTATTGAATAAAATAACGGGAACGCCTTTTGTGCCTAAACAAAAACTTGCGCTGGAATCCCGTTGTGCAGAAATTTTTGGAATACAAAGTGCAGGACTAAAAAAACGACTACAGCAATTAGGTGATAATCCTCAGGTTTGGATAGGGATTTCAGGCGGATTAGATTCTACATTAGCGGCATTAGTGGCATTAAAAACTTTTGATGCTTTAGGTTTATCACATTCAAACCTTCATGGATTGACAATGCCTGGGTTTGGAACCTCCATTTTAACTAAAGGTAATGCAGACCAATTTATGCAGCTAACAAAGATGTCAGTTCATGAAGAAGCTATTTGTCAATTAGCATTAGATACCTTTAAAACTCAAAATCATAGTGCATTTGGGGTTATAGATCCTCATTGCACATTAACAGCGTTTAAAAATGCCTTATCAACATTAACTGAAGAACAAAAGTTTGCGGGTGATTTGGTGTTTGAAAATGTACAAGCACGGCTACGAACTTTTTTATTAATGTCACATGGGTTTGTCTTAGGAACAGGGGATTTAAGTGAAATGGCATTAGGTTGGTGCACTTATAATGCAGATCATATGAGCATGTATAACGTCAATTGTAGCATCCCTAAAACTTTGGTTTCTTGGTTAGTTCGTTATGTCGCAGAACATGAATATCAAGGGCATTTGCGTGAGGTTTTAATGTCTATAGCTGCAACCCCTATTTCACCTGAACTATTACCCCTTAGTGCTGATGGTACTATGAATCAATTTACGGAAGACACTTTAGGGGCTTATGAGTTACATGATTTTTTCTTATATCAAATGTTACGTAAAGGGCACTCCCCTGAGAAAATCATTTATTTAGCGGCACAAGCAGAATTTAACCAAAACTATAGTTCTAAACAAATAAAACAAACCCTTAAAATTTTTTATCGACGTTTTTTTTCACAACAATATAAACGCTCCTGTGTACCCGATGGACCTAAAGTGGGATCAGTTTCATTATCACCACGGGGAGACTGGCGAATGCCTAGTGATGCAGAAGCTGATTTGTGGTTAAATTTTAATTAAACCTCACGACTTAAGCGTGTGGGTTAATCATACAAACGTGCATGAAATCTTGTCTAAGTTATTTTGTGCATATTCCTTAAATTAAAGAAAAATAATCAAAATTCGTATCTTATAAATAACAACAGCTTAACGAAAAAGGCATGTCAGTTGAGTATTGTGTAGGTCGTTCACCATCTTCTGATGAAAAACGCATAAATCGAACCGTGAAACGATGACGACCGCCACTAACTTCTGCAAAGCAACGACTGTTTTGTGGAATCTGTACTTGTAATAATTGACAAATTTCGTTGCTATTTAAGGTCAACTGAAAAAAACCCTTAGCGGCAACTTTCTGTTCAGAAACACCATTCTTTCTAATTAAATCAAGTATTAACTCAATGGCATAATACATATCAAGAAAAGGCTTGGTCCATTCTTTTAATTCTTGCGTTTGTTTTTCTTCTGTTTGTGCCAGCCAATAATGATAGGCGGGTAAATCAAATGAGCAAGTCCCGCCTGGAATAGTACTGCGTTGGGAAAAACTCTGAAATAAGTAATTTTTCGCCAAAGATGCTCCTATTTTTTCATTATAAGCATGAAGCATTGTTTTCGATTTAGCTAATTCAGCCAACATATCACTTAGTTCACTGTCATTAACATCTGCGTTATTTATCGTTTTATTCAAAATATTTGACAGACGTTCACTTTCTTTAAGTAATTCTGATTTAATATTATTACGACTAAATATCATTGAAATATTAAGCAAAGTTCCCATCACTGCACGTTTATCCAAAATGGTTGTGCCTGTTAAAAAGTGTTTGAGTTCGATGAAAAGTTGTTCTAAGCGCATAAAAACACGAATCCGCTCATTAAGCGGGAATTCGTAGCTAGTTTGAGTATCCACAGCGTGTTCTGTCCTAAGTTTTACTTAATAAAAGGTATAAATAGTGTAATTTTTCAACTTGAGCTTCAAGTTGTAACGTTGTTTTTGAATTTTCGATTATATCATCGGCCAATGCCTGTCTTTTAGCTCTTGATACTTGGCTTGCTATCATTGCGTGAATTTGTTTATCATCTAATTTATCACGTTGTTTTACGCGGGCTATTTGTATTTTTTCTGAGCAATCAATCACTAATACTCTATCAACCAAAGTAACTTTAGCAGTTTCTATTAATAAAGGGATGCTAATAATACAATAAGGGCTTTTAAGTTGCTGTCGTTGTTTTTCTATTTGTGAATAAACCAAAGGATGCAAAATAGCCTCTAATTGTTTTTTTTTTGAGGATCTGAAAAAATAGTTTGTCTAAGTACTGCTCTATTTAGGGATCTGTCATGATGAATGATTTCTAAGCCAAAGGTTTGCGTTAAAATTTTTAAAGCAGGTTGTCCTACAGCAACAAGTTCTCGAGCAATAATATCAGCATCAATCACAGGAATATTAAAGCGTTCAAATAAAGCGCTAACTGTTGATTTACCACAACCGATCCCCCCTGTAAGTCCAACTTTTAACATTTTACTGTAAACCTACCGCTGTTAAGTATATTTTATTAATGTCCTCACCCCAAATGAGTGCAAGCCAACCTGCTGCGGCCAAATAAGGGCCAAAAGGAATTGGGCTATTATGGTTATGCCGTATAAAGATAACCATAATAAGACCTGAAATTGCGCCTACTAATGATGATAATAAGACGATAATAGGTAAATATTGCCAACCTAACCACGCGCCAAATAAACCAAGCAATTTAAAATCACCATACCCCATCCCCTCCTTACCTGTAACCAATTTGAATAATTGATAAATACTCCAAAGGCTTAAATAACCAGCAATTGCCCCAATAACACTGGCTTCAGTATCGATATAAAGGGAAAAAGTATTTAAAAGTAATCCTAACCATAACATAGGTAAGGTAATAGAGTCAGGTAATAATTGGGTGTCTATATCAATAAAGCTTAGGGCTATTAAACTCCAAGTAAGTAATAGCGCAAAAACTAACTCAAGTCCATAACCAAAATGAAAAGCAACAATGGCAGAACAAATACCTGTTAAGGCTTCTATCAAGGGATAACGTAAAGAAATAGGCGTGTCACATTGAGCGCATCGGCCTTTTAATAAAATATAGCTAACAACAGGAATGTTCTGGTAAGGTTTTACAGCCGCTTTACAATGAGGACAATGGGACAAAGGAAAAACTAAATTAAATGTTTCATCATCCCCCCCTTCATCATATTCAAGCTCTAAATATTCTTTACACTCTTGCCGCCACTCACGTGCCATGATAAGAGGGAGTCTATAAATAACGACATTAAGAAAACTGCCAACTAATAACCCTAAGAGCGTAATAATAAAAATAAAAACGAGGGGAAATTCTAAAAAAATAGCTGAAAATTGCATAATTTTATTTTGGTTTAATCGTTATTAAATGAATTTTTATAAAAATAATTAAACTGCAGCACCCATAGCAAATATAGGTAGATACATAGCAACAATTAATCCGCCGACTAACGTTCCTAAAATAACCATGATAAAGGGTTCCATTAATGCACTTAAATTATCCACTAAATTATCCACTAGTTCTTCAAAGTAATCAGCAACTTTATCTAGCATAAGATCAATTGCGCCTGACTCTTCACCAATAGCAACCATTTGGATTGCCATATGAGGAAATACACCAGCTTGAACCATTGAAAATTGTAAAGATTGTCCTTCTGAAACAGCCGCTTGCATCTCTTTAACCGCATCGTAATAGACAATATTCCCACACGCCCCTGCGACATTATTAAGGGCTTCAATTAAAGGGACACCTGCAGCCGACATAGTCGCTAAGGTTCTCGCAAAACGGGCAATGGCTGATTTCTCAATAATAATCCCAATAATCGGCATTTTTAACATGGTTCTATCAACAAAGTGACGAAATTCTTCTGAGCGTTTAAAGAAGAACCCGTAAGTTTTTAAAGTCCCATAAACCCCGGCTATGACTTTCCACCAATGAATTTGCATCCATTCTGACATTCGGACAACCATTTGTGTGAATGCGGGTAATTCTGAACCAAAACTTTGGAATACTTCATCAAAAACAGGGACTACAAAAATTAATAAAATAGCCGAAACAATAAAACATACGACTAAAACGGCAATAGGATAGGTTAATGCTTTTTTCACCTTTGAACGCATAGATTCTGATTTTTCTTTATAAGTTGCAATTTTATCAAGTAAAGATTCTAGTACGCCTGCTTGTTCACCTGCTTCAACTAAATTACAAAATAAATCATCAAAATAAAGCGGTTCTTTTTTTAAAGCTTCGCCAAACGTATCTCCCGCCTCAACATTATCTTTTATTCCTAAGATAAGTGCTGCCATACTGGGATTTTCATGCCCTTTTCCAATAATATCAAAGGATTGAACTAAGGGAACGCCTGCATTAAGCATGGTTGACATTTGACGAGCAAAAAAACAAACGTCGGTAGTCGTGATAGGCTGTTTTTTGGCTGGAAATAAATCTTTAGGCTTTTTCTTAATGCTTAAGACCCGTATCTCCATTTTTCGTAAAGCCATCCGTGCCGCCGCTTCACTCAACGCATTAATTTCACCTTTACTTGCCGTACCTTTCTTATCTTTACCTTTATAAACAAAGTCAATTAGCTCTTTTGTATTTGCCATAATTTTATTCCTCAGTCACTCGGTCAACTTCTTCTATCGTGGTAATACCTTGTTTAACTTTTAATAAACCTGACATTCTTAGATCATTAACCCCTTCTTTTTTAGCAAGTTCAGCAAGTTCCATCGCATTACCCCCTGCAAGAATCAATGTTTTAAGCTTCGTTGTAATAGGCATAACCTGATACATTCCGACTCGACCTTTATAACCATTATTGCATAGATCACATCCTACAGCTTTATAAATGGTTATATCATCTATTTCTTCTTCGGCAAAGCCATATTTTATTAATAATTCCCTAGGATAATCACCTGGTGCTTTACAATGTTGACATAATCGCCGCGCTAATCGCTGTGCCATTACTAAGTTTACCGCAGAAACGATGTTGAACGGTTCAATCCCCATTTGCATTAAACGGTTAATCGTTTGTGGTGCATCATTCGTATGTAAGGTTGATAAGACTAAGTGACCTGTTTGTGCCGCTTTTACTGCAATACTCGCTGTTTCTAAATCACGAATCTCCCCCACCATGATAATGTCTGGGTCTTGGCGTAAAAATGCTTTCAGGGCGGAGGCGAATGTTAGTCCTGCCTTAGGATTTACATTGACTTGGTTAATGCCATCGACCGTGATTTCAACAGGATCTTCGGCGGTGGATATATTTGTCCCTACGCGGTTAATCATATTCAAACCTGTGTAAAGAGAAACGGTTTTACCACTTCCTGTAGGTCCTGTGACTAAAACCATCCCATAAGGCCGATTAATTGCATGGGTGAATATTTTTTGTTGATCAGGTTCAAAGCCTAGTTTTTCAATACCCATTTCAGCATTACTTGAATCCAAAATCCGCATAACCACTTTTTCACCAAATAAAGTTGGGCAGGTATTGACACGAAAATCAATGGATTTAGTTTTTGATAATTTTAATTTAATCCGTCCATCTTGAGGGACACGGCGTTCGGCAATATCCATTTTAGACATGACTTTGATTCGTGATACTAATCTAGTTGATATACTAGCGGGGGGTCTTGCATATTCATAAAGAATACCATCCCCTCTAAAGCGGATTCTAAAATATTTTTCATAAGCCTCAAAATGTAAATCAGAAACCCCTCTTTTAATCCCATCTAATAACACTTTATTAACAAATTTAACAATCGGCGCATCATCTGAACCTGAGGTAACAACATCATCTTCTGCTTCTGGATCTGTAAATTCAAGATTCCCTAAATCATCATCTAAGTCATCCATTGAGGTATCAGACGCTTCTAATACATTCTCAATTGCCTTTGTTAATTTATTTTCTTCGACTATAATGGCCTCAGTATTAAGACGACTATTAAACTTTATTTCCCCTAAAGCTGTTGGATTAGCAGGATCAGAAGTGGCAATAAAAACTTTATTTCCCCGTTTAAAAAGCGGTAAAACATGATGCTGCTCAATCAGTTTTTGCCCCACTAAATCAAGGGGAATATCCGTTAAATCTATAGCATCTAAATCTAAAAAAGGAATATTAAACTCAAGTGATGAGATCAAAGCAACCGCTTGTGGATCAACCAATTTCTTCTGAACTAAATAGGAAAGCAAAGGGATATGTTCTCTATGCGAATCTTCGATAGCCTTTCGCATATCAGCATCACTCAAAAGCTCATTATTAACGAGACATTTTGCCAATCCAAGTAGAGGGAGTTTATTTTTTGCAGTTGCCATATTTTTTTGAAAACTAATTGATTATTGTAAATAAATTATTTTCTAATCTTTTTATTTTAAGTTTTAGAGGTTATTGTATTTCAAAGCCCTTCTATTTTTTTAAGCTGTTGTTCAAGATTTTTTAATAAATTTTCCAAATTAAGTAATTTTTTCTTTTCTTTTTCAATCACATTAGCAGGGGCTTTATCAAGAAATTTAGGATTTTTAAGTTTTCCTAAAATTCTAGGAAGATCTTTGTGAATTTTTTGTATTTCTTTATTTAAACGCGTTAATTCTGCTTCTTTGTCAATTAAGCCTGCAAGCGGAATTAAAACTTTCATTTCCCCAACCAGTATAATAGCTGATTCTGGTTGCACTTCCTCAGGATTTAACCAAGTAATAGATTCTAAACGCCCTAATTTTTGCAAATAAGCATGATTATGCGTTAAATAGGTTTGATCTGTCGTTGACGCATTATCTATTAAAACAGGTAAAGGCTTTCCTGGGGCAATATTCATTTCGCCACGAATCCTACGCACGCCTAAAATAAATTCCATAACCCAATTAATTTCTGTAATAGCCTGTTGGTTAATTTTGGCTTCATTTACCTTAGGATAAGGTTGCAACATAATCGTTTCAGCTTTGATACCTAATAAGGGCGCGATACGTTGCCAAATTTCTTCGGTAATAAAAGGGATCAATGGGTGAGCCAGACATAAAATACTTTCCAAAACCGTTAATAAAGTTTTACGGGTTCCTCGTTGTATCTCTGGGTTATCCATTTGTAAGGCTATTTTACTGAGTTCTAAATACCAGTCACAATATTCATTCCAAATAAAATCATAAAGTGTTTGTGCGGCTAAATCAAAACGATAGCTTTCTATTGCTTTAGAAGTTGTCGCAGTCACTTCATTTAAGCGTGAGACAATCCAGTCATCAATATGCGTATACTGACAAATACCTGACAAACCATCATCATGACCTTCAGTATTCATTAACACATAACGTGCCGCATTCCATAATTTATTGCAAAAATTACGATAACCTTCGGTACGCGCTAAATCAAAGCGTATATCTCGTCCTGTCGAGGCCATTGAAGCAAACGTAAAACGCAGTGCATCTGTTCCAAAGGCGGGGATACCCTCAGGAAAGTGTTTGCGGGTAGATTCTTCAATCTTTTTAGCTAAATGCGGTTGCATCATGCCTGAAATACGTTTTTTAATTAACGCTTCTAATTCAATACCTTCAATTAAATCTAAAGGGTCTAATACATTACCTTTACTTTTGGACATTTTTTGTCCTTCAGCATCACGTACCAGCCCGTGTATATAAACCTCTTTAAAAGGCACATCACCTTGAAATTTTAAGCCCATCATAATCATTCGTGCGACCCAGAAGAATATAATATCAAACCCTGTCACTAAAACGCTGGTTGGATAATGTTTGGCTAATTCTGGGGTTTCTTCTGGCCAACCCAAGGTTGAAAAAGGCCAAAGGGCAGATGAAAACCAAGTATCAAGCACATCTTCATCTTGTCTAAGGGGATAATCTGCTGATAGTCCATGTTTTTTACGAATCTCTGCCTCAGATTTACCCACATAAATACTTCCATTCTCATCATACCAAGCAGGAATTTGATGTCCCCACCAAATTTGCCGTGAAATACACCAATCTTGAATATTACGCATCCATTCAAAATAAGTATTCTTCCAGTTATCAGGAACAAACTTAATATCTCCATTTTCAACCGCTTTGATAGCAGGTTTAGCCAAAGGTTCAACTCTAACGTACCACTGGTCGGTTAAGAAAGGTTCAATAATAGTCCCTGAGCGATCCCCTCGTGGAACCATTAATTTATGGTCATCAATTCTTTCTAATAAATTCAAGGCTTGCAAGTCGCCAACAATTTGTTTACGCGCCTCAAAACGATCCATATCATGATAAAGTAAAGGAATTAAATCATGCTCATCTTTTTCATTATTACGGAGGGTTGCATCAGCGGTAAATATATTAATCAATCCCCCATGAGGCAACTCAGAAATAGCCTTGGTATCCCGATGACGTTGCCAAACTTCATAATCATTAAAATCATGGGCTGGGGTGATTTTTACACACCCTGTTCCAAATTCAGGGTCAACATATTCATCCGCAATAATGGGAATACGGCGACCTGCAATGGGAATTTCAACAAATTCACCGACTAAATGCTGATAACGCTCATCACTCGGATGAATGGCAACAGCGGCATCCCCTAACATAGTTTCAGGACGAGTCGTCGCAACAATCAAATGCCCCTTACCATTTGATAACGGATAACGCATATGCCACATTGAGCCTTGTTCTTCTGTTGATAAAACTTCCAAATCAGACACAGCGGTATGTAATGCACAATCCCAGTTTACTAAGCGTTTACCTCGATAAATTAAACCCTCTTCATGTAAACGAATAAATACATCTTGAACCGCATCAGACATCCCCTCATCCATCGTAAAACGCTCACGAGACCAATCTAAAGATGACCCCATTCTGCGTAATTGTTTGGTAATTGTGCCGCCTGAATGCTCTTTCCATTCCCAAACTTTTTCAATAAATTTTTCACGCCCTAAATCATGGCGAGTCACCCCTTTACTATTGAGAGTTCGCTCAACCACCATTTGTGTTGCAATCCCCGCATGGTCTGTCCCTACTTGCCATAAAGTGCTACGCCCTTGCATACGATGATAGCGGCTCAAAGCATCCATAATCATATCTTGAAACGCATGTCCCATATGTAGACTCCCTGTCACATTAGGCGGTGGAATCATAATACAATAAGATTCACCCTCTTCTTTAGCAGTAAAATAACCTTTTTCTTCCCAAATGTTATACCAACGTTGCTCAATTGAGTGTGGGGCGTATGTTTTTTCCATAATCTTAATTAATATAAATATTTATCGTAGAGGCAGTTTATAGCGTAGAACGGAAAATGCCCACCCTACTAAATGATGCTTTAAATCTGTAAAGTTTGTATTTCTAATCCTTGTTGCTGATAATAGCGATAGCGATTTTTTCCTTCTTGCTTTCTTTGCGGATGATTATCAATTATATCTAATAAACGCCCCGTTTTTTCTAAATCTTTTAATGTCCGTGTTGAAAAATTAATCACTAATTTTTGCCAAACATCAGGCGGAAATAATGAACCAATTAAAACCATATTACCCATAGTCGGCAATTCACCTGAATAAATTTCATGAGGAATAAAGCTATTAGGGCGAAAAGTCCATAATAAATTATCCAGCATTCGTGTTTGACTATCAGAGTCTGTTAGTAAATAACAAAATATTCCTTGACGATAAGCCTTTTCAATCAATTTACAACAAAAAAAACTTCGTAAACGTTCTTCATCAGAAGAAAGAATATAGAAACTAATTTCAGGCATTGACACGATTGATTAAGTATTGACACAATAAAGGCACAGGTCGCCCTGTCGCACCTTTATTTACTCCTGTACGCCATGCCGTTCCTGCAATATCTAAATGCGCCCAACGGAAATCTTCTGCAAACCGAGATAAAAAACAAGCCGCAGTAATTGTTCCTGCATCACGACCGCCAATATTAGCCATATCAGCAAAATTTGATTTTAATTGATCTTGATATTCTTCCCATAACGGTAATCGCCAGACGCTATCACAAGCGGTCTTGCTCGCAGCGATTATTTCATCACATAATTCATCGTCATTACCTAATAATCCACTAGGAATACGTCCTAACGCAACCAGACAAGCCCCTGTGAGTGTTGCTAAATCAATCACTATTTCAGGGTTAAATTTTTCAGCATAGGTTAACGTATCACATAAAATCAAACGTCCCTCAGCATCGGTGTTTAAAACCTCAATCGTTTTACCTGACATACTCGTTAATATATCACCCGGCTTATTCGCATTGGCATCAGGCATATTTTCTGAGGCAGGAATTAAACCAATAATATTTAATGGTAATTTCATTTGAGCTGCTGCTTGTAAAACGCCAATAACAGCAGCACCACCACACATATCATATTTCATTTCATCCATACCCGCACCCGATTTTAATGAAATTCCCCCTGCGTCAAAAGTTAACCCTTTACCAACAAAAATAATGGGTTTACTATGTGAACTACCCCCTTGATAATTCAGACAAATTAATTTAGCAGGCTGATAGCTCCCTCTGGATACCGCTAAAAAAGAATTCATTTTTAATGAGTCTAAATCTGCCTCATCTAAAACCTCAATACCCATGCTAGAAAATTTATCAGCCATTTTAGTGGCTTGTTCTGCTAAAAAAGTAGGGGTACAAATATTTCCTGGCAAATCGGCTAAATGTTTTGTTAATGAAACGGCATTAGCTATGGCCAACCCTTGGGTTAATCCTGCTTTTGCTTGAGTTTTATTTTTTTCAGCTACCGTAATTTGAAGCTTTGATAAGACGATAGGAGGGGGGGTAATACTTTTAGTTTCAATAAATTGATATAAAGCATCATCAAATATTTCAATGATTTGTCGGCAACGCCATTGATAATCACACCCTTCTAATTCAATTTCAGCTAAAGTACAGCAGACAGATTTTATTTGCGTGTTTTTAATTGCTTTTACTGCCGCTAGAAGTGCTTTTCGATATAATTTCAGATTAAATTTTTCTTTGTCTCCTAAACCTACTAATAATACTCGTTGAATACAACTATCAGGAACAACGCTAATCAGCAGTGTTTCACTATTTTTTCCTTTAATATCGCCGCGTTCAATAAGATTGTGAATAAGTTGGTGTGCCTTGTCATCAACCACTTCCGCAGAAGGGCTTAACTGTTGATTTTTATAAACACCAACGATAATGCAGTCAGTTTCTAGTTGGTCTAACGACAGGCTTTCTATAGAATAGTCCATAATTTTCTAATTGTAATTTTATTATTTTGAAAGGTAAACAGGCAGTTTAAAATTTTTGAGATGCTTAACCATCTGAATTTAAGTATAGATTAGAAATAAAACCTTTAGGCGTTAATCTTAAACTTAAAGCAGTATTAACTTAATTTAAAAGCTAAATTATACATGAGTATTTAAGGAGACCTGCATGAAGAATGTATTAAAAAAAGTTCCAAACATCATTAGTTATCGCTTTATTGGCATATTAGACAGAATGATTGCTTGGGATTTATTTAAAACAGTGACCTCGGTATTATCTGTTATCGTCATTATTATTGTGAGTCGTAAATTTATCAAAGTATTGGCCTTAGCTATAGAGGGGACTATTTCGGGTGAAACGGCCATTGATATATTAGGATTAAAAATCATCGTGGCGATTGCATCTTTTCTTCCCGCCTCTATTTTTATGGCCATATTAATGGTTTTAGGGCGCATGTACCGAGATCAAGAAATGGCTGCCATTTCAACTGCAGGCGGCGGTGTTGTTCGTATTTATCGGGCGGTATTTTTATTAGTTTTTCCGTTGAGTATTATCGCTTATCAATTTTCACTTTATGCAGCCCCCTGGGCAGAAGAAAAAATGCTGGTCTTAACAAATAAAGATATGGAAACAGCCGATATTAGGGGTGTTTCTGCTGGACGATTTAGTGAATATAGTCACGGTGATTTAGTATTTTACACCGAAGAAATTGATGAAAACCAACAAATGCACAACATCTTTATTCAAAATCGTCAACAGGGGAAACCTGGAACTATTAATGCTAAACATGGTTTTTTAAGAAATCTACCTGGAGGAAAATATATTATTTTAACCAAAGGAGAACGTAGCCAAGGTATCCCAGGTCAAGCTAATTTCATTTTAGAACGATTTGATGAATATGCGGTTAGAATTGATAAAAAATCATCGGCGGTGTTTTATCACCGTGATGCCATTAGTACAGATAAATTAAAAGAATCTGTAAAAATTGAAGACAAAGTAGAATTACAAAAACGTTTATCCATCCCCTTAGGTGTTATCTTTTTAAGCTTACTTGCTGTTCCACTGGCTAAATTATCACCCCGTGGTGGTGTTTATGGAAGCTTATTATTTGCCTTTTTAATTTATTTTGTTTACGGTAATATCAGTCGGGTCAATTATAGTTGGTTAAAAACAGAAACGATTCCTCTATGGATAGGACAATTTTGGGTTTATTCATTAATGCTCTGTCTTACCACGGTCTTATTAGTGAGACTTTACGGCTTAAAATGGATGTTCCAAAAACTTATTTCAAGGGGTAAATTATGAATCTATTAACATTTCATATTGTTAAAGAAGTTCTAAAAGGCTCATTTTTAGCCCTCATATTATTATTAACCCTCTTTAATCTTTTTACCTTTAGTGATGAGCTTAAAGATATGGGAACGGGTAATTATGGACTTAAAGAAATATTTTTATACCTGTTACTCACTTCACCGCGCGTTTTTTATGAACTCGTCCCCTCTTCTGCCTTATTAGGCAGTTTATTTGTCTTAGGTACGATGGCAAATCATAGTGAAATTATCGCCATGCGTTCTGCGGGAGTCTCTGTTATGGGTATTATTCGCTCAGTGATGATTGCAGGGGTTGTTTTAGTCATCGTTGCCATGAGTGTTGGCGAATTTATTGCCCCGCAAGCTGAACGTTCTGCTCGCCTATTAAAAACCAGTTCTCAGCATAATAAGGTCATTATGCATACGCGTTATGGAATTTGGCTTCGAGAAGGGAATAAATTTGTTAATATTCGTGAAGTAAAAAACCAATCACAATTAAGTAATGTGAGTATTTATCAATTAAACGCACAAAAAAGACTGACTCAGATTACTCATGCACAAACGGGTGAATTTATAGGTAATGAACAATGGCGTTTAACTGATATAGCACGTTCAGAAATTACTGAAAACCAAATTAACCCTACCCATGAAGATGAGCAGATATGGAAGACCTCCATTGCACCTGATTTATTAAAAATTATCGTGGTTAAACCTGATAACCTTTCATTATTTGATTTAGCTCAATACATTGATTTTCTCAAAAATAATAATCAAAAGTCAAAAACATTTGAAGCCGCATTTTGGGGACGCTTAATCAACCCCTTAGTTATCTTTGTCATGCTCATGGTTGCAACACCGTTTGTGATTGGGATTAAACGGGGTTCAAGTATGGGGGGACGATTAATGGCAGGGATAATTATTGGAATGGGCTTTAATATTTTAGATAAAATAACTAATCATATGGGGCTAGTTTATGACTTAAACCCAATTATAGTTGCAGTCCTGCCAGGGACACTTGTTTTTATGACCGCCTGTTATGCAATTAATAAAGTAAAATAATGCTGAAAAGATGATAGAAAAAATCTATCATCTAAATAGCGAGCATCTATTGGGTATGTTCAACCGTGATCGTAGTATAAAGTCCGCCACGAACATTAAATTCAGCCTGAACACGGATAAAGGTTGGGTCAATCGCCTTCACTAAATCATCTAAAATTTCATTAGTCACGGCTTCATGAAATGCCCCTTCATCCCGAAATGCCCACATATATAATTTTAACGCCTTAAGCTCAATACACAGTTTATTCGGAACATACTCAATACGAATCGTTGCAAAATCAGGTTGACCTGTTTTTGGGCATAGACAAGTAAATTCTGGAATATCAATATTAATCGTATAATCACGCCCTGATTGAGGGTTTTCAAAGGTTTCTAAGTCTTTACTTGGTTTTGTAGTCATAGTTATCAAATATTGCAGTTAAAATTAATTGCACATTTTATCAGATGATTATATAAAAACACCTCTAATAACTTATTTTCTGTACATGACAAAAAATAGTGTGAAAAGTAAATTACTTATAAATCAATCAAATACTGGAGTCAAAAACATATTTTGGACTCCGATTTACATTTTTGTCATGGACAGAGAATTTTTTTATATTTTCTTCAAAATTCTCATGTTTTATTGAACAATCCTACCAGTGGATTACCACCATAGTAAGGTGTAGAATGCTATTAGAAAAATATAAAAAATAGCAATAGGGTTTAATTTATAATGGTTGTGCAAAATAGGCAAGTTCTATTTGTATTAATATTTAGCCGTATTCTTTTATCCCCCTTGCCTGTTTTGGCGGACTGTTAGAGGTAGGCGCTTTTGTAAATTTAGTTAGAGTTTCTGATATATAAAAGGTAATAATGATGCATAATAAAATCGCGTGGACACGAGTAGAATTTGAAGCGCAATTACGGGGGATGGAAAAATATTATCATATTTATCACCCCTACCATACACTGATGAATGAAGGTAAATTAACGAAGAAGCAATTACAAGGCTGGGTTGCTAATCGTTTTTATTATCAAATAATGATTCCAATTAAAGATGCTAATATTCTCGCTAATTGCCCAGATCGTGAAACCCGTGCTCTTTGGACACAACGAATTTTAGATCATGATGGTCATCCTGGGGATGAAGGTGGCATTGAAGCATGGGTACAATTAGGCATTGCAGTAGGTTTAACTCGTGAAGAAATAACTTCATTGGAACATGTTTTGCCAGGCGTAAAATTTGCCGTTGAAGCTTATGTAAATTTCGCAAGACGCGCTGAATGGCATGAGGCGGCAAGTTCTTCTTTAACTGAATTATTTGCCCCAAAGATTCATCAACAGCGTTTAGATAATTGGCCAGAGATGTATCCTTGGGTTGAAAAGACAGGTTATATTTATTTTAGAAAACGTTTAACAGAAGCACGGCGTGATGTTGAACATGGGCTAGATATTACCTTAGATTGGTATAAAACCCGTGAACAACAACAACGTATGGTTGATATTTTACAATTCAAACTCAATGTATTGTGGACAATGGCAGATGCTATGTATATGGCTTATATTAATAATATGCCCCCCTATTTTAATATTGAAAAATAAGTCATTGGTTTGCGTAGGGTGGACTTATTCCACCCTAAGTAAGCAGCAAGTGGTCATTATTCTTTAACTACTTTTTTACCCTCAGTAGTCTATTTATCAAATTCACTAATGCCTGTACTATCTTTCGCATGACGAATAAAACGTGTTTTTAAACGTTTAAAAGCGGAACGTAAAGTTTTATCCATCACCACTTGATTACCGATTGAGACAATCACTCGGACTAATTCTGGAATTTTAGTTTTAGTCGAAATCATATAAATAGGTTGAACATAAAGCATCGAGTTCCCCATCGGCAAGATAATCATCCGCCCACGCTTTACCTCTGATCCATGTTGATCCCAAAGGGTAAATTGTTCTGATATTTCAGGATTTTGATCAATCAAAGCATCCACTTGGGCTGGCCCATTAACTTGAGTATCCTTATGAAATTTATAAATGGTAATTTCAGGCTTATAAGCTAACCCACAGTCTTTTTTATCCAATGTCCCTGCAATACCTACCATGCTTAAATTATCTCGACGAACAGGTGTCATTGGGTTAATCATCACAAATTCTTCACGATTATTACAGTTATCAAAATCCATGGTAATAAAATAAGGCAATACAGGTTTCTTATTAATCGTTGCAAACTGCCAAGTCTCCGCTTGTTCGTAAAATAGCTCAGGGGATTGTTGATGATACTTAGCATAAACCTTCATTTGTAAATAATAAAGGTCTCGTGGGTAACGTAAATGTTCACGTAATTCCTCTGGCATTTCATCTAAGTTTTGAAAAACCCCAGGGTAGGCACGACTATAGGCTTGAATAATGGGATCATCAGGGTCAGAAATATAATAATTAACCCCCCCGCCATAAGCATCAATTGTGATTTTTACTGAATTACGGATATAATTAAAATCTTGATCGCTATCTAAAAAGTCACTTTGAGCAGGTTTTGAAACAGGATATTTATTGGATAAAGTATAAGCATCCTGCACCCAAAAGAAACGGTCTTTGGTGATTACCAAATAAGGGTCTTTATCTAAATGTAAAAATGGGGTTAACGTATTAATACGTTTGATAATATTCCGACGCAGTAAAACCCTACTTTCTTGAGAAATATTAGGGGAAAAAAATATGTTGGTATCCTTAAGATAGAAGGCAAACAATAACTTTCTAAAGTAAGAGGGAATAAGTACACCCGCTCCCCCATTATATTTACCTTTAAGACTTAAATCAGAATCTGATAGCCCTTTTATATTGAGATCATTAGGCACAATGGCATAATCATAATTGCCTTGTCCAAAATAAATATCAGGATTTTTGACACTGAACCCCACATTTGAATGCATATTGAGATCACGTAAATACCACATGATGGGTTTACCCGCATCTTGTGCTGCAGGCGTAACCACTGCACCATAACCATGCGTATAGCGCAAATGTTCATTTTCCCAGTTTTGAGCTTCTTTAGGTAATTGAGTAATATCAATTTCTCGCGCACTTAAATTAACTTGCTGGCGATGATTACGCAGAAAATAACGATCTTCATCTACCGCTAAGAACTTATAATAAGGACGAATGCCTTGCAATTGTCTATAACCATCGGTTAAATGCTCTCTATCCCACACAGGAATATTTTCAAAGTGTTGTTGTGATGTCCACTCCTCTATATCTTTAGTTGCATCAACCCGCGCTTCAACATCAATGGTTTTGATATGATTTAACCCATAGGCATCTAATGTGGCTTTAATATTATTCACCATAAAACTTTTTTCTGTTTTAACAGGATTAGGTTTAACAATAAACTTGCTAATCACATTAGGAATAAATTCAACCGCTTGTAAACCCAGCACAGATAAGAAAACTGCAATTGAAGCCCCTAGTGGCCATTTTGCTCGATGTTTTTGTGAAAAAATAAAAACAACCGCCGCAATAGCAATTATTAGAAAACTAATAACCGCCATCCAAATTAAGGGCAATTCATAGCGTATTTCCACAAAACCTGGTCCAAAAAAAACGGGTTCATGAGAATCTACATACAATAATGAAAAACGTTCTAAAAAGAAGCCGCAAATAACAAATAAAACGACAAAACTCAATAAAATAGTTAAGTGGATTTTTGCCCCTAATGGATACTCTGTCTGTTGATCTGGAACAAAAATATGCTCTATCCAATATAAGAAACTCACCAAAAAAAACAAGATAATTGAGGTAATTAATAATTCTTGTTGAACCAATGCGTAGATAGGATAAGAAAATAAATAAAAACTAATATCATGGCCATAAACGGGTTCAGTGACACCTGAGTTTTCACCAAAAAAGAATAATAAGGCAGATTCCCATTGGTCATAAAATGGGAGTGCAATAACCACAGCAAGAATAAAGGATAAAGGGGTATAAACTTTAGTCGAGCCTTCCATAAACACTTCTGAAAATTTTTGGAAGCGTTTGCGTTTATCTACATCTAATAAAACTTCATCAGGCGGATTAAGTCCTAAATAGCGTGATGCAATCCAGAAATGAAAAAAGAAAATAGCAAAAAAAGCGACCGTCACTCCACCTGATAAAATAAAGCGGTAAAGCAATTTTAGCCAAAAATAGCCTTCTAATTCTAATGAGCTAAACCACCATAAATCGACTAAAAGATCGAGAAAAATGAAGTAAAAAGCAACATATAAAATAATTGCAATAACAATCGTAGCCCCTATCAAACTAGGTAGCCACTGTTTCCAGTTTCGCATAAATCCCTCTTTATATGAAAATAGTGTAAAAGTGGTTTTTTGAAATTTCCACTTAAGATTTAATATTCAAGTAACCGTTGTATATAAGTCATATTCTAACACTCAATATTGAATTTTCTAGGGGTTTAAAAAAAGCAATCATCGTTTCAAAAACCCAGTTGCGTTAGAATAAGTCACTTTATAACCTAGTAAAGAAGTCAAGATTATGCAAATTGTACTCGCTAACCCTCGTGGATTTTGTGCAGGCGTTGATCGCGCTATTGAAATTGTTGACCAAGCATTAGATGCTTTTGGTGCCCCTGTTTATGTTCGCCATGAGGTGGTACATAATCGTACCGTTGTTGAAGGTTTACGTGATAAAGGCGCAGTATTTATTGAAGATTTAACGGATGTTCCAACAGAAGCCAATTTAATTTTTAGCGCGCACGGGGTTTCTAAAAAAGTTCAACAACAGGCGGTAGAACGTAATTTAACCGTATTTGATGCAACTTGTCCTTTGGTCACTAAAGTTCATATACAAGTGGCTAAACATGCTAAAGAAGATAGAGAAGTTATTTTAATTGGTCATGCAGGACACCCAGAAGTTGAAGGGACAATGGGGCAGTATGAAAAATGTACCGAGCATGGGAATATTTATCTTGTGGAAACACCAGAGGATGTAAAAACATTAAGTGTAAATAACCCTACTAATTTAGCTTATGTGACTCAAACGACGCTTTCAATGACAGATACCAGAATCATGGTTGATACTTTGAAAAAATATTTTCCATTGATCCAAGAACAAAAGCAAGATGATATTTGTTATGCCACTCAAAACCGTCAGGATGCGGTACATGATTTAGCTAAAACTTCTGATATTATTTTAGTGGTAGGTTCACCTAATAGCTCTAATTCTAATAGATTACGTGAAATTGCAGAACAATTAGGTAAACCCGCTTATTTAATTGATACCTATAAAAATATGCGACAAGATTGGTTCACTAATGTTGATGTTATCGGGGTGACAGCAGGTGCATCAGCACCTGAAGTCTTAGTTCAAGAAGTGATTAAACAATTGCAAGTATGGGGGGGGGAAATGGTGACAGAACATCAAGGAATAGAAGAAATGGTGGTTTTTTCTTTACCTAAAAACCTTAAAAAACATCTTGAGACGCTTAAATAATGAAAAATAGTTTTTTAAGAGCCGACAAGATGTCGGCTCACCTATTGACGACCAACTTATTCAATCTTAATGCTTAAGTAAATCAATATTAATAACTGTAGTTTCTTGATTTTCTGCATCCAACTTTTTTCTTTTGTCACATTTTTCCACACAAACACATTCACCATTATTTGCACCACCACAGGAGCCTTTAATGGCTTTTCTGCCAAAAATAACCCCAACTGCCATGATGACCACAATTAGTAGCATAAATGCAAAGGTTATTGCAAAATAAATCATGATGTTTCCTTAAAAAATTTTATAAAGGCAGACGAACTTTTTTCTACAAAACCTTCTGTGGTTTT
This sequence comes from Methylococcaceae bacterium, assembly GCA_030626845.1. Classification (GTDB taxonomy): domain Bacteria; phylum Pseudomonadota; class Gammaproteobacteria; order Methylococcales; family Methylomonadaceae; genus WTBX01. The sequence goes on along the minus strand of DAOUTG010000002.1, from coordinate 16,654 downwards.
AATAATAAATAGCGCTGCAATATTTTGTTGCTGTGCGAGCCGATAGCCCTCATCTTCTCCTAAGACCATTATTGCCGTCGCAAGCGCATCCGCTGTCATGGCACTATTATTTAAAATAGTCACGGAGGCAAGTTGATGCGTAATGGGTCGCCCTGTTCGTGGATCAATGGTATGTGAATAACGTTTACCTTCAAGTTCAAAAAAATTACGATAATCGCCCGAAGTCGCCATCGCAATATTACTAATCGAAACCACTTTTTGAATAACACGTTTTTCAGAGGTTGGTTTTTCAATCGCAATTTTCCAACCCGCCCCTGAAATATTTTGACCTTTTAAACGAATCTCACCCCCAATTTCCACCATATAATCATTAATCTCTTGGACTTCTAAAAGTAATGCGACTTGATCTACCGCATAACCTTTAGCGATGGCAGATAAATCTAAGTAAAGTTCAGGCTGTTGTTTTTTAATTTTTGATGCTGGCTTATCTATTAATAAATGCTGATAACCTAGGGTAGCTAATACCTTTTTTAAAATATTGTCATCAGGTGCGCTAAAGTGCATAGGTTCTACGCCAAACCCCCATAAATTAACTAATTTACCGACCGAAATATCAAAAGCCCCCGCGCTTAACTGGCTAATTCGTTGTGCTTCTACCAATACTATCAGTAGTGAATTAGGGATAATTTGCCAATCAGAACTTAGCTTCTGATTAAATAATGATAAAGCAGATTTTGGCTCATAAGTGGAAAGATCACCGTTAAGCTTATCTAACAAGTTTTTAATCTGGTTTTTTAATGTCTCAATCTTAACTGCTGCGGGTAACGTTGTAATTTTAATCGTAAAACTAGTCCCCATAATCATCTCTGTATAGACAAAGGGATAGGTTTTTGGTTGGTTTGTATCACTACAGGCAACCAAATTTAAACAAAGGATGAGTAAAAAAGTTATACGAAATTCAAATATTTTTAACATTTAAGAAAAATAATTAATACCATGGGCTTCATAAACCGCTTCTAATTGCTCAGGTGCAGAAACATAAATATCTAGGTCTTTCAATATGCCATTTTTAATACTGTAAATCCAACCATGAATAGATAAATCAACATTATTTCGCCATGACTTTTGAACAATTGTTGTATGGCAAACATTAATGACCTGCTCAATCACATTTTTCTCACATAATAATTGGTACTGATCATTCTTATTTTCTAAAAGATCAATCTCTTTTTTATGCGCACGATAAACATCTTGAATATGACGTAACCAATTATCAATTAATCCATGCTCATGATTTTCCATAGCCGCTTTTACTCCCCCACAGCCATAATGCCCACAAACGATAATATGCTTAATTTTCAGCACCTCAACCGCATATTGGATCACTGACAAACAATTTAAATCGGTATGAACCACAACATTGGCAATATTACGGTGTACAAAAATTTCACCCGGGTCTAAATCTACAATTTGATTAGCAGAAACTCGACTATCTGAGCAACCTATCCATAAATATTTAGGGTTTTGTTGTTTGTGAAGTCGTTTAAAAAAATCAGGGTCTGAGCCTCGCATTTTATTCGCCCACGCTTCATTTCTTTTAAACAACATATCACGCATTTTATCGTCTTTTCCCCTTTCCATTTTTTAATGAGTACCGTAAGTTCTTTCAATATAACGTTCAACAATACCGTGAAATTCTTCAGCGATTTTATCACCCTTTAAAGTCACTGTTTTTTCACCATCTTCATAAACGGGGGCGACAGGGGATTCCCCTGTTCCAGGTAAACTAATACCAATATTGGCATTTTTACTTTCACCAGGCCCATTAACCACACAACCCATGACTGCAACCTCCATTGTCTCAACGCCTTCATATTTATTTTTCCAAACAGGCATCTGCTCACGTAAATAATTTTGAATTTCTAACGCCAGTTTTTGGAAATAATCACTGGTTGTTCGTCCACAACCAGGACAGGCAATCACCATTGGCGTAAAGCTGCGAAAGCCCATCGTTTGTAATATTTCTTGTGCAACAATCACTTCTTTAGTTCTTGTGCCCCCTGGCTCTGGGGTGAGAGAAATACGAATGGTATCTCCAATTCCTTGCTGCATTAATACAGAAAGTGCGGCAGAGGAGGCGACAATACCTTTTGATCCCATGCCCGCCTCAGTTAAGCCTAAATGCAAAGCATAATCACAACGGGTTGATAAATCTTGATAAATACGAATTAAATCTTGAACATTGCTGATTTTACAAGAAAGAATAATTTTATCTTTTCCTAAACCAATTTCTTGTGCTTTTGCCGCACTTTCTAAAGCAGATAAAACAATGGCTTCACGTGTAATCGCCGATAATTCCAACGGGTTTTCTTTAAGACGGTTTTCGTCTAATAAGCGTGTTAAAACGGATGGGTCTAAACTACCGCCATTAACCCCAATACGCACAGGTTTATTATATTGGCAGGCAAATTCAATCATTTGTTGAAATTGAGGGTCACGACTTTTACCGCGTCCGACATTACCAGGGTTAATACGATATTTATCTAAAGCGGCTGCACAATCGGGGTATTTTTCTAATAATTTGTGTCCATTAAAATGAAAATCCCCAATAATGGGAACAGAATAGCCTTGTTTATCCAATTGATTGCGAATTTCAAGGACAGCTTTAGCCGCCTCTTCTGAATTAACGGTAATCCGAACCAATTCAGACCCTGCGGTTGCAAGCTCAATAATTTGATGAACGGTCGCATCAATATTAACCGTATCCGTATTAGTCATAGACTGTACGACAATAGGTGCATCACCACCTACTTTCACATCACCAATTAAAACTTGTTGGGTCTTTTTTCTTGTGTTTAATGACATAATAAAAAACTTTGTTGGAAAAAAATACGAATATCTGAAAGAATAGTCATACGGGAATTATACGTCATACAGGATAAGCAACAGAGTTATTAATCGTGAGGATAAACTATTTTTCTGATATTCATTTAGAATTCGGTCGTCTGGAACACCCCCAAACTAATGCAGATATTGTCATTGCAGCGGGTGATATAGGGATAGGGCGGCAAGGAATCAACTGGTTAAAAGGCATTGACAAGCCCGTTATTTATATTGCAGGGAATCATGAGTTTTATACTCATGAATACAAAAGAACCCTCAATATGCTGCGTAATAGCTGCCTAAATAGCAATATTTATTTTTTGGAAAAAAATGGTTTGATTATTAATGGTATTCGTTTTTTAGGCTGTACTTTATGGACGGATTTACTAATTGAGGGTGAAAAAAAATCAATTGAATTAGCGACACGTTTAAATGATTTTAGAAATATTCGCTTTAAAGAAGGGGCTTTTAATCAGGCAATTTTCACACGTTTGCACAGATCATCTATGTTATGGCTAGAAAATGAACTGGATGAACCTTTTGACGGCAAAACAGTGGTTATTACCCATCATGCCCCCCTGCATAAAAGCTGGCATGAAGGTAATAATAAATTAAAAAAAATAGCCTATTGTAATAGCCTCAACGAATTAATTAGTCAACACGATATTAGTGTTTGGTTTCATGGACATATACATAGCCAAAATAATTATATCGTTTCAAACACTCGAATATTAAGTAACACCCGAGGTTATAAAGGTCGTAAAGAAGTTGATAATTTTGATCAGAATAAAATTGTTGATATTTAGAATATTTTAATAAACGCCGTTAATAACTCAATAGCATTCCCCATACCTTTTGATAAATGCTGATGAATTTCTTCCATGGTAATTTCTCCCTCTGACTTTCCAGCGCCCCAGTTGGCAACCACAGCAATCGTAGCGTAGCTTATATCTAATTCACGCGCTAATCCGGCCTCAGGCATTCCTGTCATCCCAACAATATCGCATCCATCATTATCTAGTCGTAAAATTTCTGCTGCCGTTTCTAGTCTAGGGCCTTGTGTACAACCATAGGTTGCAATTGGACTAATCGCTATATTTTTTTTAGCCGCCAATTTAATTAATTGACTTCTAAGCTTTGGAGTATAAGGATAGGTAAAATCAATATGCGTTACTTCCTCTAAATTTTTTTCAAAAAATGTGTGCTTTCGCCCATAGCTATAATCAATAATTTGGTCAGGAATAACAATATGAGCAGGGTTCATATTTTTAGTAATTCCTCCGACTGCAGCGATTGAAATAATGTCTTTAACGCCTAGTTTTTTAAACCCCCAAATATTCGCCCGATAATTCACTTTGTGAGGTGGATAGCGATGAGGGTTTCCATGTCGTGCTAAAAAGATAACTTCTTTACCTTTTAATTTACCCATAATATAAGCTGCAGAAGGTTTACCAAAAGGGGTTTTAATCTTTTTCTCTCCCGTAATTTCTAAACCTTTAATTTCTGTTAGTCCTGTACCGCCTATTATTCCTATACTCATTTATACTTCCTCCTTACATGCAAAAATACCCGCAGCATTGCGTAAATAGCCTTTATAATCCATCCCATAACCAAATAAATAACGGTCTTCAGTTTCAAGACCAATAAAATCGGCAATGATAGGTTTTTTATGACCCAATTTCTTATCAATTAATACCGCGCTATAAATAGAGCTTGCCCCTTGTTGACGGCAGTATTCATAAAGTGCTTCTAAAGTTAATCCTTCATCTAAAATATCATCAACCAGTAAAATAGTCTGATTTTCTAAAGATGCTTTAGGTTTTAGTAACCATTTAATTTCTCCCCCTGAGGTTTGATTACAATAACGACTCGCATTGATCGCATCCAATGTTAAAGGAAAGTTCAAACGCGTCATTAATTTTCCTGTAATCACAACACCTCCATTCATCACACATAAAATTAAAGGATTACGATCTGCCAGTAATAAATTAATGTTATCTGCCATTTTATCTATGGCGGCTTCAACTTCGGTTTCGCTATAAAGCAAATCAGCCGAAGATTCTATCTGTTTTATTTCATCAAGCATGGTTAAGTAATTTAAGTTGAGAAGAAATTTGTTGCCAATTTTGAGAGCTTAATAAAGCTTTACGGTTAATTTTGGCTTTCCCTTGCATAGCAATAAAACGTTGCTGACTTTTAGGTGGATATTTAATCGGTAAGGCATCTAAAACTTTTGTAGCAGCGTCAGGATTATTACAGACTAAAATCATATCACAACCTGCGGTTAAAGCTTGTCGTGCTCGTTCAGTAAAACTTCCCACACTGGCAGCGCCTTCCATACTTAAGTCATCACTGAATATAACGCCATCAAAGCCTAATTCATTGCGTAAAATTTGTTGTAACCATTTTGAGGAAAAACCTGCTGCTTGCGAATCAATTTTAGGGTACACAATATGCGCTGGCATAATCGCTTCTAGCCCTTCACTAATAAGCTGTTTAAAAGGGACTAAATCTTGTTGCCAAATCGTTTTTAAATCTCGCTCATCAATGGGCAGTGCTAAATGTGAGTCTAAACTTACAAACCCATGACCTGGAAAATGTTTCCCTGTTGAAGCCATGCCCGCAGAGCGCATTCCACGACTAAAAGCGGCAGCTAAGGTAGCGGCTTGCTCACATTCAGATGAAAATGAGCGATCACCAATGATTTTACTAACCCCACAATCCACATCTAAAACAGGGGCAAAGCTAAAATCAATCCCAACAGCTAATAATTCAGCTGCCATTAACCACCCTGTTTTTTCTGCTAATTCAGGTTGTGATACAAAGCTTGCAGCGGGAGGCAAGCAGGTAAATCCGTTTTGAAACCGTTGTACGCGTCCGCCTTCTTGATCCACAGCAATTAAAATAGTACCATTGCGAGTTTGACGGATTTCATTAATAAGGGCTGTAATTTGTTCAGGGTCTTGATAGTTACGAGAAAATAAAATAATAGCCCCAGTATTTGGATGTTGTATTTTCTCTTTTTCAATTGTGGTTAAACTTAAGCTCTCGACATCAATCATGACTGAGCCTATAGGCATTTTTGAAAACATAGTTAAAATTATAAAAGTAGGTGTTCTTTTTATGGAAAATAATTATTTGTGATAGAGTACCAGCTAATATAAAATCAAACAAACACGAGATTAAAAATTTCAAGGTTTATAACAAAGGAGAATATTATGTCTGTTAGCGATCAAGATTTTAAAAATGCCCTTAAATTATGGGCAAGCGGTGTAGCAGTTGTCACCACAAAAACTGATAAACTTGGAGTTCAAGGAATGACAGTAACATCCTTTGCCAGTGTTTCTTTAGAACCGCATCAAATTTTAGTCTGTATCAATAAGGATGCAGAAACGGGAGAGGGTATTTTTGCAGCAAGTGCTTTTGCGGTTAATATCTTAAATGTTAACCAAGAAAGTGTTTCAAATCAATTTGCAGGTGCTGCAAGTCAAGAAGAACGTTTTGCTAATGTTTCATGGAAAGAAGGGCTAACGGGTTTGCCTATTTTTGATGAATCATTGGTATCCATTGAATGTACCCTTGTTGATAAAATATTAGCAGGCACACACTGGGTTATTATTGGAAATATTGAGCAGATTAATTGTCGTTCAGGTGAACCATTGCTTTATTTTAATTCGGGTTATAATAGTTTAACTTAAAATAATTCTAAGACATATAACATAAATCATGAAAAAAATTAAAATAGGTCTATTAGGACTGGGGAAAACGGGTAAAGTCGTTGCGAATAACATTCATTTAGATGAGGACTTCGAACTTGTTTTTGCCATAAAAAATAAAGTAACAGAATATGATAAATTTGATTTTAAAGTTAAATCAAAAAAACATCTCAATAAATTGATAAACCAATTTAAGCCAGATGTTCTGGTAGATTTTTCCACAGCAGAGGCGGTTTTATCAAACATTGATAAACTACCTAAAAAAACTGCTTATATTATTGCTGCAACGGGATTTAATGATAGTCAAATACAAAAGATACAGGAGTATGAGTCCTTAAAAATACTTTACGCACCTAATATTTCTGATGGGGTTAATCTTTTGATTGAAGCCTGTAAACTATTTAGTAAAGCTTGGGATACTGCTGATGTGGAAATCATTGAGCAACATTTTAAAAATAAAAAAGACTTACCGAGTGGCACAGCTAAAAAAATAGAAAATGTTTTTAATCAAGACGTTCCCATTCATAGTATTAGAGCGGGTGAAATTGTAAGTATTCATGAAGTTATTTTAGCGATTAATAATCAAAAAATAACTTTAACTCATGAGTCTTTTAATAAGGAAGTTTTTGGTGAAGGTGCTAAAAAAGCCGCAGTATGGCTTATGAATAAAAAATGTGGGTTTTATGAGATTGATGAAGTTTATCAAAATAATAAAAACGAACCGTAGCGAAAAAAGCATTATAAGATAATATTAAATAGGCGAGTCATTGCTTTATTTTAATTCAGGTTATAAGGCATTTAATTGAATAGAGTGTGACTCATTATGAAATTTGCTGATCCAACTAATGACATTGCTTTTAAAAAGATTTTTGGTAATACAAATAAAAAAGAAATACTTATTTCATTTTTAAATGCAATTTTAAGGTTTGAAGGTGATAAAACGATAACCAATATTATTATTGTTAATTCTCATCAAGTGCCGAAAATAGAAGCTTTAAAAGAAACTATTTTAGATATAAAGGCGACTAATCAAGCGGGCCATAATTTCATTATTGAAATGCAAAAAAGAGATTTAGGTGATTTTGAAAAAAGAACGATTTATTACACCTCAAAAGCTTATGTTGAACAATTAGAAAAAGGGGATGACTACTCAAAACTAAAAAAAGTGTATTTCATTGGTATTCTTAAATTTAATATGTTTTCAAGTAAAAACTATCTTAGTAATCATCTTATTCTAAATAAAGAAACACTGACTCAGGATTTAGGAGATTTTGAATTTACCTTTTTAGAATTAAATAAATTTGATAAGAATTTGAACCAATTGAATTCAATTTTAGACAAATGGGTTTATTTTTTAAGACATGCACAGGAATTAAATTTTGTTCCTAATGAATTTAAAAATATAACGGCAATTGAAGATGCTTTTCAAATAGCAACCCAACAAGCCTGGAATAAAGAAGAATTAGAAGTTTATGATTATATAGATTTAAAAGAATATGATTATATTAATGCGATTAAAACAGCAGAAAAAAAAGCAGCAAAGAGAGGACTTGAAAAAGGACTTGAAAAAGGACTTGAAAAAGGACTTGAACAGGGAGTTAAACAAGGGGAAAATAAGAATACTGCTAAGATTGTAATCAATATGTTAAAAAATAATATGAATATTGATTTAATTATGAAAATTACGGAGTTATCTCAACAAGAAATAGAATATTTTAAAAAATAATATTTTTATTTAGCAAAATAAATTTAACCAAGTAGGCTGAAATACTTTTCACCCTACAAGGTTAAAAGCAGAATTTAAGGCGTTAATCCTTCACCAACGGTAACAACTTTTAACGCATTTGTGCCACCTACTTGCCCTGTCAAATCGCCCTTAGTAATAATAAACTTATCACCTTGTTTGGCTTGACCGAATTTTTTAAGTTCATCTAAAATTTCACGATTAACTTGTGCATGATCCTGTTTTTCAAGGGTATAAAATACAGGAAATACACCGCGATAAATTGTCATTCGTCCTAGCGTTTTTTCACGTCCACTAAAGGCATAAATAGGAATTGCCGAGCTAATTCGTGACATCCATAAAGGCGTAGAGCCTGATTCTGTTAAAGAAACGATCCCTTCAATTTCACTATGATTTGCCATGTACATTGCAGACATTGCAATCGCTTCATCGACATGTTCAAATTGACATTCAATACGATGACCTGATTTACGAATAGTCGGTTGTTTTTCTGTTTCAAGACAAACACGAGACATTGCTTCCACAGTTTGTGCTGGATATTTTCCACTCGCTGTTTCTGCTGATAACATAATGGCATCTGTGCCATCTAATACCGCATTAGCCACGTCAAAAACTTCTGCACGTGTTGGAATTGGGCTTTCAATCATTGATTCCATCATTTGCGTTGCCGTAATGACGGCGCGATTTAATGCTCTTGAGCGTTGAATTAACTTTTTCTGCGCCGCAGGTAAATTCGCATCACCAATTTCAACCCCTAAATCACCCCGAGCTACCATCACAACATCAGATGCCAAGATAATCTCATCCATAGCTTCCATGGCTTCAGCACGTTCGATTTTAGAAACAATACCAGCATAACAGCCTTCTGCTTTTAATAATCGACGGGCTTCGTGTAAATCGTCCCCTGTACGAGGAAAAGAAATTGCCACAAAGTCCGCATCAATAATGCCAATGTGTTTAATATCTTCTTTGTCTTTCTCGGTTAATGCCGCAGCCGATAAACCACCGCCTAAAAGATTAATCCCTTTATTATTGGATAAATGACCACCGACAATTACCGTACAATTAACACGTAGATTTTTATCAACATTCACAACATCTAAGACAATGCGACCATCATCAAGTAATAAACGACTACCTGGTTTTACTTCACGGGCTAAAGGCTCGTAAGTAATACCCACTTGAGTATTATCACCATTATGAATATTTAGGTTTATATCAAGAGAAAAATCTTGACCAATATCTAGCCAGACCTTCCCCTCAATAAAACGGGCAATACGAATTTTAGGTCCTTGTAAGTCAGCAAGAATACCGACACGACGCCCTGTTTTTTCTGTTAATGCGCGTACAGCGTTTGCACGGTCAATATGATCTTGGGCAACGCCATGCGAAAAATTTAAACGCACAACATCGACACCTGCCTTAAATAAACTTTCTAATACGCCAGGTTTATCCGTCGCAGGCCCGAGTGTCGCTAAAATTTTGGTTCTTCTTAATGACATAGTAGACCTTATTTTGCGTTGATAAGTGCAACCGTAGTATCTAACATACGATTAGAAAAACCCCATTCGTTATCATACCAAGAAAGAACTTTAACAAAGTTTCCTGAAGTGACTTTAGTTAAAGAAGACTCATGAATAGAAGAGGCTGGATTATGGTTGAAATCTATAGAAACAAGCGGGTCTGTGTTAATTTCTAACACGCCTTTTAATGAAGATTCAGCCGCCGCTTTTAAAACAGCATTCACTTCTTCTACTGTTGTATCTCTTGACGCTTGAAAACATAAATCAACCACAGAAACGTTAATGGTTGGAACACGCATGGCAAAACCGTCTAATTTACCTGCCATTTCTGGTAAAACTAAACCTACTGCCGCCGCTGCGCCTGTTTTTGCAGGAATCATTGATTGAGTAGCAGAACGCGCACGACGTAAATCTGGGTGATAAACGTCTGTTAATACTTGGTCATTGGTATAAGAGTGGATCGTAGTCATTAAACCATGTTCAATACCTATCGTATCTATTAAAGGTTTAACTAAAGGGGCTAAACAGTTAGTGGTACATGAGGCATTAGAAATGACCGTGTCGGAAGCTTTTAAGGTTTTATCATTAACACCATAAACGATAGTTGCATCAACATCTGCACCGCCTGGGGCTGAAATAATAACTTTTTTCGCACCTGCTTCAAGATGCGCTGAGGCTTTTGCTTTGCTGGCAAAAAAACCTGTACATTCATGAACGACTTCAACGCCTAATTCAGCCCAAGGTAATTTTGAAGGATCTCTTTCAGAAAGGACTTTAATTTTATCGCCATTGACGATCATATAATCACCTTCAACAGAAACTTCGCCTGCGAAACGACCATGTACTGTGTCATATTTTGTTAAGTGTGCATTAGTTTCTGGCGCACCTAAATCATTGATGGCTACAATTTCGATTTCATCAGTCCGACCTGCTTCATATAAAGCACGAACGATATTACGTCCAATACGACCATAACCATTGATTGCAACTTTAATTGCCATGTAAGTTTCTCCAAAAATATTTTTGAGGGTAAAAAAAATGCTAATAAAAGCATCGTTTAACTTGGGGGATTATAACAAAATTACTTAAATGATGCTATTTACACTTGATGGCTTGTACATTTTTATTTTAATGACCTTTTTAAATGGCTAACACTTATATCGTATAACGCTATTTTTTATACGATCTACTACGATTTTTTGAGGCAATACGTGTGATAATTTTTCACAAGAAACATAATCCCCTGTCATAAAATTGTCACATTAACATCATATTATTGTCACTCTAAATTCAGATAATGTGTCCTACATTATCTTAACAGGGGTTAGTATGAAAACGTTTAAAATGAAATCTTTAGTTCTCGCGGTGGGGTTTGTCTCAACAGCCTTAGTAAGTGGTACCGTTGCAGCCGTTCAAACGGTTGATGCTGATGTGCCAACCTATGCAAAAGCTAGTGGTGTTTCAGGTAATTTATCCAGTGTTGGTTCAGATACTCTGGCTAATTTAATGACTCTTTGGGCAGAGGAGTTTAAACGCGTTTATCCCAATGTTAATGTTCAAATTCAAGCCGCAGGTTCTTCTACTGCCCCACCCGCTTTAACCGAATCAACCTCTAATTTAGGGCCGATGAGTCGTAAAATGAAGGACAAAGAAGTTGATGCTTTTGAAAAAAAATATGGCTATAAGCCTGTTGCAATCCCTGTCGCCATTGATGCTTTAGCTGTTTTTGTCCATAAAGATAACCCGATTAAAGGACTTACTATTCCTCAAGTCGATGCCATCATGTCATCAACGCGTAGATGTGGTCATGAGACTGATATTTCAACGTGGGGCGATGCAGGTTTAACCGGTGATTGGACAGCAAAACCGATTCAATTATATGGTCGTAACTCTGTTTCTGGAACGTATGGCTATTTTAAGAAAAAAGGCTTGTGCAAAGGCGATTTTAAAAACAATGTTAATGAGCAACCCGGTTCGGCTTCGGTCGTTCAGTCTATTACATCGTCTTTAAATGGTATTGGTTATTCAGGGATTGGTTATAAAACCTCAAGTGTTAAAGCCGTCCCTCTGGCTAAAGAGGCAGGCGGAGATTTTATTGAAGCGAGTCCTGCAAATGCGGTAGCAGGAACATACCCGTTAGCCCGTTTCTTGTATGTTTATGTCAATAAAAAACCGAATAAAGCCCTTGCACCGCTAGAGCAAGAGTTTATGAAACTAGTGTTATCACAATCAGGTCAAGAAGTGGTTATTAAAGATGGTTATATTCCATTGCCTGCCGCCGTTGTTAAAAAAGCATTAGCTAAAATACAATAAAACTTATACGGCGTAGAGTGGGATTAGCTTACCCTACGCCGCTATTTCACGCCTGCCGTATTACTCTCCCTATGCCAGAAACTCATATAAATTTTACCACCTCCCCTTATTATCAACGTTGGCGACGAATAAAGGACGAGATCGCAGAATATAGTGTTATTGCTGGTGGCTTAGGGGTTATCGGTGCTATTGTCCTTATATTTTTCTACTTATTGTATGTGGTTTTTCCCTTATTTTTAGCGGCAGAAGCACATTCTATAACACGCTATAACGTTCCCGCTCAGCAATCAGGAAAAACCTTACTGCTGGCTAATGAAGAACAAAATGAAGTTGGGGTTCGTTTTACCGATCAGGGATTTGCAATATTCTTTGCGATAGAAACAGGTAAAATCATTCATCGTCAAAAAATCGCCCTTCCCGAAAAACATAAATTGACCAGCTTTACACAAGGCAACCCTGCCTCAGGGATTGTTGCTTATGGTTTAGATAATGGACAAGTCGTCGTTGCTAAACACGAATACAAAATCACCTATCCCAATGATGTTCGATTAATCACCCCGACTATCAGTTACCCTTTGGGAAAATCACCACTCAACCTAAAAGCAACCGATCAAGCCATTACACAATTAGCGATCAAAGTTGATGAAGAACAGACCAGCATTGTTGCAAAAACGGCTGATAATCATATTGTCTTCAGCCATTTTAAAAAACAAGAATCCTTATTTGATGAAGAGTCATCTTTAGAACAAACCTCGACCTTGTTAGATATTTCAGCCACGGAAATTAGCGATATATTAGTCGATAAAGAACACCGTAATTTATATTTAGCCTCAAGTAGTGGGCGATTAAGTTTTTTTGATATTAGTAAAAAAACAAAACCGATGATTCGCCAACATCTTAATGTAGTGGAAGCAGGGTTAAAGCTAACGAAAATTACGTTTTTAAATGGCGATTTATCCTTATTAGTGGGGGATTCAAGCGGCACAGTCTCTCAATGGAGCATGGTGCGTGATGAGCAAGGTCGCCCTGCGTTAAAAAATATTCGCCAGTTTAAGGTTTCTGAGAATCCCATTACTCAGATTAAGGCAGAAGAACGCCGCAAGGGGTTTGTTACCGTTGATACGACAGGGAGCGTTGGGGTTTATCATTCAACCTCAGAACGTGAGCTGATAAAAAAACAAGTTTCAAATCAATCGGCAGTTGCCTTGAGTCTATCACCACGTGCTAATCATTTTATGTTAGAAACGACCGATAAACAGTTGCATGTTTGGTCACTTGAAAATGAACATCCTGAAGTCTCACTACGATCACTTTGGCAAGAAGTCTGGTATGAAAGTTACTCCAAAGCCGATTATGTTTGGCAATCCTCCTCTGCCAGTAATGATTTTGAGCCCAAAATGAGCTTAACGCCCCTCGTTTTTGGGACATTAAAAGCCTCATTTTACACCATGTTAGTCGCTATTCCCTTATCGTTAATGGGGGCGATTTACACCGCCTATTTTATGGCACCCTCTTTACGTGGCTACGTTAAGCCGAGTATCGAAATGATGGGGGCATTACCGACTGTCATTTTAGGATTTTTAGCAGGGTTATGGTTAGCCCCACTCATTGAAATTTATTTGGCAGGGATACTCAGTTTATTAATTATTGTACCGATAGCGGTGATGTTATTTGCCTATAGTTGGCAATATTTACCTAAAAAAATTCATCAAAAAATTCCTGAAGGCTGGGATGCTCTGATCTTACTTCCCGTGATTTTATTAGCCTCATGGTTTGCCTTTACCTTAAATACGCCCATTGAATCGCTATTTTTTGAAGGGGATTTACAAGCGTGGTTAAATAAAGAGTTTGGCATCAGTTACGATCAACGTAATTCGTTAGTCGTAGGGATAGCGATGGGCATTGCGGTGATTCCAACTATTTTCTCTATTACCGAAGATGCGATTTTTAGTGTTCCCAAACACTTAACCATTGGCTCATTAGCCTTAGGGGCAACCCCCTGGCAAACGATGACTAAAGTCGTGTTGTTAACCGCAAGCCCAGGTATTTTTTCAGCGATTATGATTGGATTTGGACGGGCGGTCGGTGAAACCATGATTGTCCTAATGGCAACAGGTAACACGCCAGTGATGGATTTAAGTGTCTTTGAAGGCATGAGAACCTTATCGGCCAATATCGCCGTGGAAATGCCTGAATCCGAAGTCGATAGCACCCATTACCGAGTCTTATTTCTTGCCGCATTAGTCTTATTTTTATTCACCTTTGTCTTTAATACCCTTGCCGAAATTATTCGTCAACGATTACGCGAAAAATACAGCTCCTTATGATGATAAAACAATGGTTTAAAAGTGGTTCACCGTGGATATGGATGAATGCCGCCGCCGTCAGTATTTCACTTATCTTAGTGATTGGCTTGTTACTCCTCATCGCTGTTCGAGGATTAGGGCATTATTGGCCAGCGGAAGTGATTGAATATGAATACCAAGAATCAAACCAACCCATAAAAATCATGGGCGAGTTAGTTGATAGTACCGTGATGTCAGCACGACAAGCCCGTGCATCTAATTATCAACTAGAAGCCGATGCCGATCATTTGATTCAGCATTTAATCAAAGTCGGCAATCGTGATTTAACGGGCATGGATTTTCGTTGGATAGACGCGCCTAACATTAAAGCTAAAGAATCTCCTAAACAGGCGATTGTCATTGAACGACGTGAATGGGGAAATTTTTACGGTTATCTCATCGCCCTTAAATCACATGGAAAAGTGATTGCCACCGAAGCGACCGCATGGGATGAAATGCAGCCGCGATTGGAAAAAGTCTTAGAAATATTTGAAGAAATTAAGGCGTTACAAAATGGCGAAGTCGGTAAAATAAATTATGGCTTAGAACAATTACGCTTAAAACAACGCCGATTAGAAATAGATAAACAATGGAATGACGAGGCTGAAAAAGAAATTCTGGAACAAAAAAAGGCTTACGATGCTGATTACGTCGTTTTACAACAACAACTAGCGACGCTTTACCAACAAATTAGTGCCGATAGCCTACTAGTAAAATCCGCTAATGGAAAAGAAATTGAAATTTCGTTAGAAAAATGTGTGCGAATTCACCGACCGAATGCGATGAGCATGGTGGCTAAAATTTGGCACTATGGCGAAAAGTTCATTGAATTTATTGTTGAAGAACCCCGAGAAGCTAATACGGAAGGGGGCATATTTCCTGCGATTTTTGGCACGGTCATGATGGTGATGTTAATGGCGGTGATCGTCACGCCTTTTGGTGTTGTCGCGGCAGTGTATTTGCGCGAATATGCAAAACAAGGATTTACCACCCGTTTAATTCGGATTGCGGTCAATAACTTAGCGGGTGTGCCTTCCATCGTTTATGGGATTTTTGGGCTAGGGTTTTTTGTTTATATATTAGGCGGTAATATTGACGAATTATTTTACCCAGAATCTGCCCCCTCGCCTGTGTTTGGAACCCCCGGCTTAATGTGGGCATCATTGACTTTAGCGTTATTAACCTTACCTGTGGTCATTGTTTCAACCGAAGAAGGTTTATCGCGAATCCCTAAATCCATTCGCGAAGGTAGTTTAGCCTTAGGCGCGACTAAAGCGGAAACCTTATGGCGAACAGTATTACCCATGGCAAGTCCTGCGATGATGACGGGGTTAATTTTGGCCATTGCACGTGCCGCAGGTGAAGTTGCACCGTTGATGTTAGTGGGTGTCGTCAAGCTTGCCCCGACGTTACCGTTAGATGGAAATTTTCCTTATTTACATTTAGAACGAAAATTTATGCACTTAGGGTTTCATATTTATGATGTCGGGTTTCAAAGCCCCAATGTTGAAGCCGCACGTCCTTTAGTTTATGCAACTTCATTATTATTAGTGGTGGTGATTATTGGTTTAAATATGTTTGCGATTAGTGTTCGTAATAATTTACGTGAGAAGTATCGGGCGTTAGAGGGGTAGTTATTTTATAGCACAGATAATCACAAACTTAGTATTATTAGCGATAACTCTAGTCTCTCTAAAACGTTTTTTCAGCTGATGATAATAGCCCAAGTGACGATTCCCAATAACCCATAATTGCCCTTCTTTTTTTAAAACCTTGTAGCTCTGATTAAACATTGTTAAAGCTATTTGGTCACCGATGGTGTTTTGTTGGTGAAAAGGGGGGTTACAAACAATTAAATCTATTGATTCTGTTTTAAATTCGGTTAATGCATCGCTAATATAAAATAAGGCGTTATTGTGATTATGAACCCTTTGTTTAAAATTTTCTCTCGCAGAGGCCATTGCCATAAAAGATTCATCAACAAAATGTAGTTTAGCTTGGGTGTGTTTTTCTGCCAACATTAAGCCAACAACACCATTACCACACCCTAAATCAACAATATCTTTTGCTTGAGATTGATAGGGAAGATGGGCTAATAGAAAACGTGTGCCAATATCTAAGCGTTCACGT
>DAOUTG010000108.1 GCA_030626845.1 Methylococcaceae bacterium | reverse complement strand
GTGACTAGCTGCGCGTATTTTCTGTGTTGTTCTGTTTTTTTAGTCATTAACCTATGATACAAGAATATCGCAGTTAGTTCTTTATTTTGTCCCGTCTTAAGTTGGTAGCCTCGTTCTGGAATACAAGTATTTATTGCAACACATAGTTTATTTTTAGTAAAAGAAATAGAAATTTTACGAAAAGAAGAAGATGAAGTTAACTATTTTGGTTTAGGATTTAATGAAGAAGAAATACATGTTAGTCAAAGTGAAAATTTAGACGACTTAGTTATTTTAGATGAAGCGTTTGAACAGGATGATAGATTTATGAGTAAAGAGGACTAAGTGACCATTAATATTCAAGAAGATAATTTGAATTTTGAGTTTGAATTTAATGCTATAAAATTTGATGAGAGTCAATATTATCAGAGTTCTTTTAAAAGAATAACCAATGGAATTAAAGCGGTTGATATATTAGCAATTGATGGTTGTTTTGGGTATTTAATAGAAATAAAAGATTATAAGCACCCAAATACCTGTGATATGCCATTAATAGGTTTAATTGAAGCTGTTATTGGTAAAGTAATGGGGACTTTATCCGCTATATTACCGATGAAAAATAATGCCAACTGTTCTGAAGAACAAAAGATTGCTAATTTATTTTCTCAAACTAATCAAATAAAAATAGTCTTACATATAGAACTACCACCCCCAACACCTGAATTAGCCTTATCAAGATGGACTCTCTCCAATATTCAAATGAAGTTAAAACAAAGGTTAAAGGCAATAGATATTGACCCAAAGATTGTTTCTGTAACAAATATGAGTAATTATCCGTGGACAGTAACAAGATTGAATAATACCTAAAACAATAAGCTATAAATTAAGTAGGATTCACTAACCAAATTTCACCACGCTTAGGAGTTTTCACTTAAATAGCCTCATTCCCTAAAGATGAATCATCAAGCCATTGCTGTTCATCGGTACTTAACGGCTGTGATAAATCACATTGTGCCATTAACTCTTTTAAGGTGTAATGCGTTTTTTCAGGCTCAATAACCAATTGATTATCTTTAACCACCATATTAACCGCTTCACCTGAGCGTAAATGAAGTAAATCAAGGAAATTAGGCGGAATGGTTAGCATGACAGAGCCGCCTACCTTATGAAGATTAGTAGAATACATATTATTTCTCTTATCGAGGGGAATTATATAGGGGATGTTATGGGTTATCGTAAGACTTAAAAGTAGATAAAGTAATTAATAAGGTTACAATGCAGGATGTAATGCTAAGGCGGTGTAGGCACATATATAAAAAACTTTGTAAAATACGCGCTTAGAACGATAAAAGAAAATATAACTTACAGACGCTGTAAAAAACGATAAACACCATGACTAAATTACCTTCTTCCCCGCCTAAATTACCTGTCACCGAACTCAATTGGCAAAAATTAATGCCTCTGATAAGCCGTGCTAATGCAGCTTTAGGTCGTTATGATGGCTTATTACGCTCTTTACCTAACCCATCTGTTTTATTATCACCCATAACGACTAACGAAGCTGTTTTATCATCAAGAATAGAAGGCACTCAAGCGACATTAGAAGAAGTTATACAGCAAGATGCTGGCATTAAAACGCCACCAGACCGCCATCAAGACTTAGAAGAGGTGCATAATTATCGTGAGGCCTTACGGTTAGCAGAACAATCTCTTGCTGATCGCCCATTATCGCTATCTCTTATTAAAGAAATTCACCAAAGGCTTATGCAAGGGGTGCGTGGAAAAAATAAAACACCAGGACAATTTAGAATTGACCAAAATTGGATAGGTTCTCTTGGTTGTACAATGGAAAATGCCCGATTTATTCCGCCTAACCCTATTGTTTTGCCACAAGCATTAAATGAATGGGAACTTTATTTTTCAAATGTAGAAGAAGATCCTGTATTACAAATTGCTGTGGTTCATGCACAATTTGAAATTTTACACCCTTTTAAAGATGGTAACGGGCGTATTGGGCGGATGTTAATCCCGTTATTATTATTTCAACGGGGATTATTATCACGTCCTATGTTCTATTTATCTGAGTATTTAGAAGGGTATCGTTCAGAATATTATGACCAATTACTTTTAATTACAGAAACAGGTCGCTGGCAAGGTTGGGTTGAGTTTTTTACTCAGGCGGTTATTACACAGGCAGATAGAAATTTTAAAAAAGCACAGCAAATACTCTCACTTTATAATGAATTAAAGCCAAAGTTTATTGAAATAACACACTCACAATATGCTATCCCCGCATTAGATACTTTTTTTCGTAGACCTATTATTAGTTCTACTGATTTTGCGGAACTTTCAGGTATGAAGACGCGTGTAACCGCTAATGGAATGTTAAACAAATTAGAGAAAGAACACGTTATTCAAATTTTTAAACAGGGTTCAGGAAGCAATCCCAATGTATATATGCTAAAGCAATTACTCAATATAGCAGAAGGTCGAGAAGTATTTGAGTAGGCTTTATACAAACCAATTAGTGTTAAGTAGGCTTTACACAAACTAATTAGTGTTAAGTAAGCTTTACATAAAAAGGCAATTCTAAAATTACCTTTTTTGGGTTTAGTTTAGCTTTTAGGCTGTTTTCTTGAAATTGCCTAAAATTATCGAATTATCTGTCAATATTTCAACAACTCCGCCTCTTTGATTCTGGATTAGTCCTACCTTTGATTTTTAGGTGTTACATAAATACAAAAAGCAATAGCGAATAGACTCAGTGAAAGAAGGGTTAAACTCATAAGTACTATTTTCCATTTTTCTAATTTAAACCAAAACAGCATTGCAATTTCTAGGGTTACACAGGGATACAAACCACAATAGAGCATAAATCTAATGGTTTTTAGTTTTTTTGATGTTAACTTTTCATAGGATTTATGTATTCGTATGACTACACCTAGGCCACCAATAAAACCAAGAATACCGAGAGTACTTACTAAGCCGAGTGATAAGTAAAAAAAAGTAACTTTGAACGAAAATGACAACGTTTCTAAGTGATGTATCGAGATAAAAGGGAGCAGTAGCGCAGATATGCCAACAACACCAAAGAATGCGGCCATTAAAACTAATGGAAATCCAACAATCACACTGAAAAATAATTTAAAGCATAAATTGTCAAAAAGTTTGATAATTTGTATTTTCTGCATAGTTAAGTTTATAAGGAATTCTTCATTTTCCAGTATAATACCTTGGCCAAAAATCATGCAATTTTAGTATGAACCCTATCAAGTTCTGCTTGGCTGAGAAAGTTTTATCATCAATTAAAATTTATTATCAAGAGGTTAGAGTGGTTGAAAATTGGTATATCAAATAAGTTAAATATAACTATTTTCCTCAATAATTTCGACCTCTTGATACTCCCTTCTTCATACTTTTAACGATATACGGCTATTCTTTAAGATGACTCTAAGTCTTGTGCATTAATTTTCGTGTAACCCCCTAAATAACTAATCACTTTTTTTTTAACCCTAGAAAACTCTATCATAGCGTTAGTCATTGCTTCATCTTTTCGTAAAACATCTAAAATTTCACGTTCTTCTGCACTTATTTCATTTGTTCCCTCTTTTCCAGTCAGTAAATAATCTGTTGAAACTTGAAAAAATTCACTCAATTCTGTTAATAACTCAAGGGTAGGCTTGCTTTTACTTGCTTCAATTACAGAAATCATTGCTGTTGAAGAATTGACAGCTTTAGCTAATTTTGACTGATTAAGCCCTTTATTTTTCCGTAATTCCTTAATTCTTTCACCCATTTTCATTTTTATGTCCTTAAATATTTGCATTTATTTTCTATATAATGGAAAATAGTGCGAGATCATTGTTCAACAGTCTACCTATAAGTAGTCAAGTTAAGCAATGCAAAAAATGCAATTGTTGTAAAGAGTGGGTTTATCCCCCCTTTTTCCTCGAATAGCATGGGTAGCTTGTGTGTCGGTAAGCATATAAACGTATTTAACGTGTAGACGGCAGGCACAAGCTATCTGAATATCATCCGTTACTGTGGGGATTTGCAAAACGGAACGCTATGAGTGATTGATTTTTTTTAAAATGAATTGGGCATTAAAACAAGTACAGTGTTCTTGGTAGGACATTCCCAGCGATATAAGTCATTATCGGCTGTACCTTAAAAAATCAATAGTATAGAGCGTGC
>DAOUTG010000051.1 GCA_030626845.1 Methylococcaceae bacterium | reverse complement strand
TATAAATGCCTAGTTGATAAATTCAGAAATAAAAAAGATGGAATTAATGATTTATTTGTTTATTTAGCTGCTGGGTTATGGAATCTAAATATACTTTATCGTTAATTTTTTAAAAAACAACTCTAATGATCTTCGCTGGTTTTGACTAAATCATAACGAAACAATGGCTTATTTGTGAGTTCAAACGGCTCAATAAAACGTTGCTGCATCCAGACCATCGCCGCATCATCAGGACAAGATTCAGAAGAAAAATCCATCACAGGCACGGACACATCGTAATGCTCAACATAAGCCTGCATTGGCACGCCGTCTTCATCCACGGTATCTGTCAAAACAGTCCGCAAGGTATCGTGTTTTTGCACCAGAAAATTCACCGCTTGCTCAAACAATACAGGATTTATAGCCCCTGGAATGCTAACGTAACCGCCAATATTGTATAAGGGAATCTCTTGATGAAGAATTTGGTCAAACCAGATTTCACGTTGAGGGGAAGAGAGAGGATGCAGTCGCTGTGATGGTGTCTTCGTCATGAAATAAAATCCTGAGTTTAGCCGTCCCCACACAGAATACTGAGCGCAGGAACTATTGCCTATTTTGTTATAATAATTATGATTAACAACTTATCAAACAAGATAAGGCACAAATAGTCGCTAGTTTAACAAAATTTTCCAGAATTTCACTCTAAAACATGAAGCCCCTCTTGCTACATGCTTATTAAATACAGATAAGCTATTGCAGCGCAAACACCCGAAACCCCTGATTCCCAAAACAATAAATCACATATTGAGAAATCCGCGCTTCTGGATATTCCTCTGTTAAACCTTCCACATACCCTGCGATTTGCGCTGTATCTTCTGATTGCAATTGAAAGTCAGCAATCGAACATTTGAATTTTTTAAACTCAGCATTAGAAAAATATTTAAATTCAATTACCCAACGCAGACCTGCATAAATTTCACTGTATTTCCCCACAAATTCCAAATCACTACGTCCTTGCGGATAAGAGCGCTCTACATGCCAGCTAAACCACGGTGATAGGTAACGACTACATAATTCATAAAACGTAGTGCGGTAGAAATTCTCATTCACTTGTTGAAAAATAGCTTCGGGAAGTTGCGAAACGTATTCACGCCAGTAACCTGCAAATAAAGGTTCTAACTCAGGTTTATTAGAAAAAGCCTGCATAAATTCAGTGTAACGAGTTGAGACATCTATATGATGAATTTCATTAAAATATTCAACAAAAATGCGGCGCATATTCAAGTTAGGCAGTTGCAAATAATAATGGTCTTTCATCGTCAACATGCCTAAATAGAAAAAGGAAACTGGGAAAAAACCTTTTTCAAAAAACTGATGCATATTGAATTTTTCTTCCAACATCACATCATCGTAACGAATAGTGTTATGAATGGTTAAACGGTCAACCAATTCCTCGGTCAATTGTGGATTAGAGCCTGTTAAACGCCTTACCCAAGCAATATCGGTTTTCAAGTTTAAATCGGTCAAACGTTTAGGAATGGTGTGATACTCTTGAAACCAATTTAAAAAATACATCACCAAGGTTGAGTTATATAAACTTTCACCATTGGCAGTCGCTAAATGATAACCATTATATTGATTTTTCATCACTGCTCCTACCTCCTGACGATTATCAAAATCTATATCGTAATCGCGGTAAATAGTATCCAACAAATCATCCATTTCTGTTTGTGTAAATCCCAACATATTTTCAAACTTTGGATGCAAGGTAATAAAACTAGCAACATTAAACCCCGATGCCATATCATCAATAGCAATCGGTAATACGCCTGTAATAAACACATTATGAATCGCCCCTGTTTCACGCCCTTGTTTTAAGGTCTTGAAAAAAGTTTTAAAAAAACCATCCTCGGCAGTCAGTTCACGGTAAAGTTGGTCTTTATTGGCAACGACTAATTGATTAGCGAAGTTGTCGTATTCATCTATGATTAGATAAACAGAGGGAAGATTGTTTTTTTGTAAATAGCCTAATAGCGTACCTAAATTGGCAGAAACAGGTGCATCCATGATAATTTCAGGCATATCAGCAAGTATATTTTTATAGCCATCGCGTAAATAATACAGTGCAGTGTTGCAATGACTCTTAAAATTATCTTCAATTTTTTTTATATCAGAACTTAGTTCAATCACCGAAAAATTTAAAGACAATACAATAAATTTATTTTGATTGCCCGTTGGATTTTGTCCAATATAAGTCTGTCCAAACAGTTCAGTAAATTGCTCTGTATAATTCAAGTCATAATAATAACGCTGTATTGAGCAAAGTAGTGATTTCCCAAAGCGTCTGGGGCGTAGAAAAACTGGGTTTTTAATGGTCTCCAATTTTTCAATATAGTCCGTTTTATCGACAAAATAGCCGTTATCTCTGACGATTTCGGCATAGTTTGCCACACTGTATAAAACGCGTTTTTTCATTAGGTATTCTCCAATTTAATTATGCCAGTATTTTATCGCAGTTTATTATTTTGATATTTGTTAATCAATCAAAGTTCTTGTTTTTGTCAGCTAGCGAATTGACTTAAAAACTCAGCACGTTAATTTTCGCAATTATCAACAGTCTTTCAATCCGCCGATTTTACATTGCAAAGAATTGTTGCTACCTGAAAATCATCCTCGTTTAATCGAATATCAAAATCTAACCGCAACAGCCGAAAATTTAGGTTTGTTTACTGAGACAAAGTGTGTTGGTTTTAAACAGCATTGGAATCATTTAATTTAATAATCGCAAACTAAAAGGGGTCAGAGTAAAATTAACGTGCGGGATGGGTATAATCATCTTTCTCACTGCTCTTTTTAGCCGTTAATTTTAACTCTGACCCCAATGCCAGTAACTTAATATAACCTATTAATATTTATACATTTTTTAGTTAAAATGAAAGATTTGATAGCTATTTGTAGTAGTTTCAAGGGGCTTAAAACCGTTAAAATTTAATTTTTCTAATTTTTATGGTTAAATATCTCTTATAAATCAATTGATTATACTAAGTTACTGGCATTGACTCTGACCCCATTTATTTTTTTTATTTGTGACCCCATTTATTTGCCATTTATTTGACCCCATTTATTACATAGCCCATGGTTTAAACCGTGGGCTATGTTTAGAGAGTAAAAATAACCGTTTTAACGGTTTTCTTGAACTATCAAAATGTTAAAATAATTCTGTCCACCTACTTATTTGTTGACTTAAGCTTTCAATGTAAGTGGATTCAACTAGCAAATGCAATTTTATAACGGCTTATTTATTAGAAATAAAAAATAATTAATCTACCCCTCTAAATTTCGTATATCACATGGTTTAAAATCAAAGGGGTTAGAGTCAATGCCAATAAGTTAATCATAACCAACTGACTTGTAATAATTAAACCGCCTATTTTCTTCTGAAAACTCGAATAGTAAAATCCTGAAAGGCTTGAATTACCTAGAATTATTAAAAATATCGCTAAGATTATTTTTAACCCGAAAAACTATATAAATATTAATTAGTTAGGCTTAACTTACTGGCATTGATTCCGATCCCTTTGATTCTTACATTGAGCATAAGGCTTATTGCATCTCCGCCTAAATAGTCACTTTATTTCATACAATTAAAAAACAATGGATTTATCAAGCTATATTTCGCTAATAAAAAATATAAAAATTGGCAAACGTTTACCCGATGCCGTTTATTTTCATATCGCCTATCTGCCTATTTTAGAGACTAATTTAATAGCTTTCGTTAAACAGGCTGAAAATTTGGCTAAATTATCTGTCAGCGATTATCAGGTCATTAAATTAAGTTTATCTGAGATTGCATTATCATTTTTAGCCTATCCCGATTTTTTTGACCAGCCTTTTCCTGAATTAGTGGCAAGCTGGCGAATTGACTTAAAAACTCAGCACGTTAATTTTCGCAATTATCAACAATCTTTCAATCCGCCGATTTTACATCGCAAAGAATTGTTGCTACCTGAAAATCATCCACGTTTAATCGAATATCAAAATCTAACCGCAACAGCCGAAAGTTTAGGTTTGTTTACTGAGACAAAGCGTATTGGTTTTAAACAGCATTGGAATGATTTAATTCAACAAGCGGGTTATCAATTGGTTGAACATCAGCTGATTCCATTGGCTAATGATGAGCGGCGTTGTGAGAATACGCCGCAAAATGATGATGAAAACACTATTTTTCGCCATAAAACCGCATTGAGTCGTTCAGGATTATCCGCCCCTGTGCAATGTTTATTACGTCATGAATTATTAAGCAAAAGTCAGCCGTTTTTTGATTATGGCTGTGGACGCGGAGATGATATTCAAAACTTGAGTGATCACGGTTTTAATGCCAAAGGCTGGGACCCATATTATGCACAAAATAATGCGCAATTTAATGCTGAGGTCGTTAATTTAGGTTTTGTTATTAATGTGATTGAAGATTATGACCAACGTATTGAGGCTTTGAAAAACGCTTATCGTTTAGCCGATAAAGTCTTATCGGTAGCCGTAATGCTGCACAATGCTCAAGCGTTGAAGGGATGTTTTTATAATGATGGGGTTATTACGCAACGACAAACTTTTCAAAAATATTATACTCAGGAAGAGTTAAAAACCTTTATTGCTCAGGTTTTGGATGAAGAAGCGGTGGCTATTGCACCCGGTATTGTGTTTATTTTTAAAGACAAAGAACTGGAACAGCGATTTTTAGCCCGTAAACAACGTAATCGTTCTAAAGTTTTACAGCTCCGCTATCGTGAGTCGTCAACGCCACAACAAAACGCCTCAAAACGGTATGAAACTCATAAAACCTTATTAGAGAATTTATGGTTGCAATGGCTAATATTAGGCAGAGAACCCGATAAAGTCGAAGTGGCTAATCTCTCTGAAATTAATGGAGCGTTCGGCTCGTTGCGTAAAGCCTTGTCTTTTTTGCTTAACCAAAAAGACGAAACATTATTAAAAATCGCACAACAAGGACGCATGGAGGATTTATGTGTTTATTTTGCCTTGAATCAGTTTGTAAAACGTAAAACTTATAAGCATTTAGAAAACACCTTGCAACGTGATATAAAAGTTTTTTTCGGTTCATACACACAGGCGCAACAACAAGCGACCGCGTTATTGTTTCAACTGGCAGATAAAGATAAGCTGTCTCAAGCGTGTCTTGAGGCAAGTGAAAATGGTTTAGGCTATTTAGATGAAAAACACGCCTTACAATTACATACCGATTTAGTCGAGCAACTTCCCGCCATTTTGCGGATTTTTATTGGCTGTGCCACCGTACTTTATGGGGATGTTGAAAATGCGGATTTAGTTAAGATTCATAGTCAATCTGGCAAACTGAGTTTATTGAGTTTTGATGATTTTTCTCAAGCCGTGCCAAAATTAGTAGAGCGTGTCAAAATTAATTTAATCACTCAGGCGATAGATTTTTTTCATTATGATGATATTCATTATCAATCGCCGTTATTGTATTTAAAATCGCGTTATTTGAATGAGGTGTCAGAACACTATGCAGAACAATTAGCGTTTGATGAAACGTTACAGAGTTTAAATTTATTGAACCTAGATCGCTATGGGGATACACGCAGAGATTTTTATCAAAAGCTTGAACAAGCACGTTGGCAAATTGATGGACTTTTGTTAATTCGTAGTCAAACGATTCCAGATCTTGACCGTTTTTGTGGGCAATATTTTCGTTATCGGGATTTAATTGAGTGTGGTCAAACGCAACAGCTAATGGGGTTAGAAAATCAACCGCAACAAGCAGACAGTTATACCGCCTTGTATGAGTTAGTGGTGAATGTCATTGATCCTGTGATTGATTATTTTGGCATGATTGAGTTGAGTTACGGTTTTTGTGGTAGAGAGCTTGCTAAGCAAATTCCTAAAAATATTGCCCCGAAATTAGACCAACATGCGGCGCATGAATTAAATACACGCGGTAATTTGATTTGTCCTCGGCTTGGTGCGGCAGTTGATTTTATTGTTAAAGATGAAGATATGCGTGAAGTCAGCGATTGGATTATTGAAAATACGCCGTTTGATCGACTTTATTTTTATGGTGAAAATAAACCGATTCATGTGAGTTTTTCACAAACTCCAAAACGGGAAGTTGTGGAAATGTTGGTTTCAAAAACAGGCAGAAGAGTACCGCGAGTTGTGCGTTAAAAATTAAACGTGTTCCCATTCTAAAGACGATTATTAATAACTGATGTTACGCAGTCTGGTTAGCGGTTGAATGTTTATAGTAAGGGAAATATAAATTATTTTTAGCCGTGTAGCGGTGAAATGTTTGTAGCAACAATATCCCAAAACCACAGCCGCGTAGCGGTGAAATGTTTGTAGCAAATTGCAAGACAAATCGAGTACATTGTTGTTACAAACATTCAGCTCCTAATGGAGCTGATCGCCAATAGCTAAAGCTATTGTACTCCGTCATTTTCTGAATTATCTAATCGTAGAGGTCGAAATTTTTTCATAATAAAAGTCATGTTAATCTAAACTAAGGCTCTTAATTCTTGAACCGTAGCAGTAATCTTGTCTATTGCATATTTTATATCCTCTGCGTGGCTAAAGCGTCCAAAACTAATACGCACCGCGCCATAAAGTCTGTCACCTTCTATGCCCATTGCTCTTAAAACATAAGAGGGTTCAATTGTCCCAGAAGAACAGGCTGAGGCAGATGAAATGGCTATTTTATCTTGCAGGCGAATTAATAACATATCCGCGCCAATATTTTTAAAACTTAAATTTACAATATTTGGCAAGCTATTATTTAAATCGCTGTTGATTATCAAACCATCTATTTGTTTTAGACCTGTTAATAATTGTGTTCTAAGGTTTAAAGCATGGTCATAGTCTTGTTGCTGTCTTTCACCCGCAATCATTAACGCTTTAGCAAACGCTACAATTTGATGGGTGGCTAATGTTCCCGCTCTAAGCCCGTATTCCTGACCACCACCATTAAATAAAGGTTTTAATGAAACGTTATGACGATTGCGAATATATAGACAGCCGATACCTTTCGGGGCATAAAATTTATGTGCGGAGATAGACAGCAAGTCTATAGGTATTTGCGATAAATCTAGGGTTAATTTTCCTGCCGACTGCGCTGCGTCAACATGAAAGAAGATGTTTTTAGATTGTGCGAATTCTGCAATCGCGGCTATGTCTTGGATAAAACCTGTTTCATTATTAACCTGCATAATCGAAATTAACAGCGTTTGTGTTGTAATCGCTTGTTCAATATCTTTGAGAGCAATTTTGCCGTCAATATCAGGGCGTAAATAGGTTATTTTGAATCCGTCTTGTTCTAAGGCTTTACAAGTATCTAATACAGATTTATGTTCAATTGCAGAGGTAATAATATGATTACCGAGGTGTTGATTTGCATGAGCAATCCCTTTTAAGGCTAAATTATTCGCCTCGGTCGCACCCGATGTAAAAACAATATCTTTTATCCTGCAATTTAAACAAGCGGCAATTTGCGCTCTCGCCTGTTCTACGGCTTCTTCTGCCTGCAAGCCTACATGGTGTTGAATTGAAGACGGATTGCCAAAAATATCTTCGATGCCAAGATAATGTTTCATTACTTCAATTACTTGTGGATCAGCAGGAGTTGTTGCCGCATAATCTAAATAAATAGTCATTCTGAGATTTTAATTAATTTATTAACTGATAGGTAATATCTTACGCGAAATTTTAAATCATCTAATTTTTAAATCGTGGATAAAGATAGCTTACAACCTACGTTTAATCTTAGGCTTTATGATAAACTGCGCTCTAAATTTTCTTACCTAACCTAATTAAAACTTAAGATATGGAAAGCTTAATTATTCCCTTTGATGCTAAAAAAGCTGCTTTTGGCAGACATGAAACCTTTGCTTTACGTTATTCATGGCTTACAAAAGGCTTTGAAACCTTTGTTAAAAATCCAACAATATTCTCAGATGATAACGCCACCGTAGAATTGGGTGTGGGTAAAAATATGGTGAATGCGATTAAATACTGGCTTTTAGCGACGAAAATATTAGAACGTGTTGATAATGGCTATAAAACCACCTCGATTGGTAAGGCTATTTTTTCAGAATCAGGTTTTGATCCTTATTTAGAAGATGAAGCGACTTTATGGTTAATTCATTGGTTATTAGCAACGAATAGTCATTTATCGACCGCGTGGTATTGGTTTTTCAATCACTATCACAAACCTGAGTTTAATAGCGATGAAGCGGGCTTTGCATTAGTGGATTTTGTTAAAAACCAATTGACCAACAAACATTCTGAAAGAACGGTTAAACATGAAATTGTATTGATTTTAAGAATGTATGCTCAATCTCGTTCTCAGTCTAAAACCGTTTTAGATGATTTATTAGATTCGCCGTTAGCGAGTTTAAAGCTTATTAATTATCAGCCTGCCACTAAAAATTATTCTTCTGCCCCTGCTCAACGCGATCAGTTGCCTATTGAGGTTATTGGTTTTGCGGTGAATGAAGTTTTAAATAATCATCAAGTCGATCAAATTCCTATTGAAGATTTAATGTATCGTCAGCAATATTCTGTTGCCGTAGGCGCGGTGTTTCGATTAACCGAAAGCGCGTTATTAGCCAAACTAGAGTTATTAGTGGATAAATACCCAAATAATTATGAACTTCGGGAAACGGCAGGCATTCATCATTTCCACCGTTTAAATAACACGATGGATTCACTACAGCTTTTAAGTAATTATTATGCAGACAAGGAGCAAGTGGCACTCTAATGATAAATGAATTAATTCACGTTGACACCCATTACACCCGTTCAATTAATTTAGAACGCGATTCGGATTCAAAAGACGTTTTAAACGCCTATATTCCAACGACTAGAGCGATACAAGTTTTAGAGCGCATTGAAGAAACTTTTTCTCTTAAATCAAGCCCTAGAGCATGGTCTTTAATCGCCCCTTATGGTTCGGGAAAATCGTCTTTTGCCGTTTTTCTATCGCATTTATTAGAGGGGTTCGATTTAGAAACACGACAACTTGCCAGTGATATTTTAAAAGATAATGAGCAATTAGAATTAGCCAATAAAATAACCATCCACCTTGTTGATAAAGGTAAAAAAGGCTATTGCAAAATTTTATTAACAGGCAGTCCTGAGCCATTAAATTCACGTTTTGTGTTAGCAATGTATAACGGAGCGCGAGAGTTTTGGATAGACACGCAGGGTAAAACGCCCAAAATTGTTGATAAATTATCTGATGCCATGCAGGAGACATTAAACGTCTCTCACGTTTTGGATTTATTAAAACAATTACAACAAGCCATTGCTGATGAGGGCGGTGCGGGCTGTTTGTGTATTATTGATGAGATGGGAAAGTTTTTAGAATACGAAGCCCGTCATCACGATACCAATGATATTTTTTTATTGCAATCCATAGCAGAATGGGCGCAACAAGGTCATCAGGCGAATATTTTATTATTTGTGTTGATGCACCAAGATTTTGAGCAATATGCAAAAGGATTAGATAAACGTCAAAAAGATGAATGGTTGAAAGTTCAAGGACGTTTTGAATCTGTCTCCTTTTTAGAGTCCACAGAACAAACCTTAAAACTCATTGCCGCCGCGTTTAAAAATAGTTTAAGTGTTGAAGAAGAATCTCGACTTAAACAAAAAACCACAGAAATTACCTCAATATTGGCAGCGCAAAAGTCACTTTCTGATACTTTAATCGGCAGTGATATTTTTAGTCAATGTTATCCGCTGCATCCGTTATCGTTGTTGATTTTGCCTGTGTTATGTCAAAAGGTTGCTCAGAATGAAAGAACCTTATTTAGTTATTTAGGCAGTTCAGAAGCCTATGGTTTTAAAGACCGTTTACAAAAAATAGCCACGCTAGAGGATTGGATTTTGCCGTGGGAAATTTTTGAATATTTTATTCAAAACCAACCGATGGCAACCACTGACCATTTAACTCATAGACGCTGGGCAGAAGTTCTCAGCGCGTTAGAACGTTTAGGCGATGCCCCGCAAGCGGAACATCAACTGCTTAAAAGCATCGGTTTATTTAATATCATCGGGAATCAAGGCAGTTTTAGAGCCAGTCAGGAATTAGTTGATTTATGTTTGCCGACTAAAAAAGAGGTTCGTACCGCTCTGGATTCTTTGATTAAAAAATCATTAATTAAATATCAAAAATTTAACCGTGAATATCGAGTTTGGCAAGGCAGTGATTTTGATTTAGAAGCGACTCTTGAAGAAACGAAACAGCAATTAGGACGGGATTCTTTAGCCGATATTCTAAGTCAACGCGCTCCTTTATTGCCTTTAGTGGCGCGTAAATATTCTATTCAACAAGGGACGTTGCGTTATTTTCAACCACTTTATATTGATATTTATAATTATAAACAGGTTGATTTAAACACCGAGAATGCAAAAATTATTATTTTTCTGGCAGAAGAAAAGGAGAATGAGAAGCCGTTTAAGCAATTAGTAAAAAATGATGAGAATAAATTAAATATTTATTTGTTTGCAAAACAGGCAACAGAGTTAAGAGAAGCGGTTACAGAAATTCAAGCGTTAGAACGCATCCAAAATGAAAGTCAGGCTCTTAATGCAGACCCTGTTGCCCAGCGTGAGCTTAAAGAGCATTTAGTGAATGCTCAACAGTTAGAAGAAACGTTGCTGAGTCGTTTTTTAGAGCATCCTGAAATTAATGACTGGTTTCGTGTCGGGAATCCATTGGTTTTAAAAAATCGTCGTGGATTGCAACATACGTTATCTGAAATTTTAGAACAGGTTTACAGTGCCGCACCGTTAATTAAAAATGAGTTAATCAACCGTGATAAACCTTCATCACAAGGTAATGCGGCTCGAAAAAAACTCGCCACCTTGCTACTGACTCATGAACACAGTGAAGAATTAGGACTTGAAGCGAATACATTTCCGCCTGAAAAATCTATTTATCGGGCGTTATTTAAAGAGACAGGGATTCATCGAAAAGTAAACGGGGTTTGGTGTATCGCAGAACCGCCTAAGAGTAATAAATATAACATGTACGCGGTGTGGAAAAGTATTGATGATTTTATTGCTCAACAGGTTGAACGCGTAAGTTTGTTGGCTTTATATACACATTTGCAACAGCCGCCTTATGGTATTAAAGCAGGCGTATTACCGTTGTTATTTATAGCTTATTATCAAGCCAATCAAAAACGCTTGGCTCTTTATGACGAGGGCATATTTTGTCCGCAAGTTACCTTAGAAAACTTTGAAGTTTTGCTCAAACGTCCTCAGTTATTCAGTCTTGAAGCCTTTGCGATGGAAGGGGTTCAAGCGAATGTGTTTTATCAATATTTAGAGACGTTATTAGGAAAAAGTCCCGAAGACGGCAGTTTATTAGATATTATTAAATCGTTGGCTAAATTTATTCACAGTTTGCCTGATTATACGGCTCATACTAAAAATTTAGAGCAACAAACCATTGCAGTGCGGGA
The DNA here is from genome assembly GCA_030626845.1 of Methylococcaceae bacterium. Classification (GTDB taxonomy): domain Bacteria; phylum Pseudomonadota; class Gammaproteobacteria; order Methylococcales; family Methylomonadaceae; genus WTBX01. The sequence goes on along the minus strand of DAOUTG010000051.1, from coordinate 7,390 downwards.
TGCGTTTGCAAAAAATCAAAGTCCGATTAAATTATTGTTTGACTATTTGCCCAAGGCTTGCGGTTATCCTTCTTTTACCGAGGAGGATTTGCAAGAAGGTATTTATCCAATAGATTTTATGAATGCTTTGGTTTCGCATTTAAAGCAGCTTAAACAAGCGTATCCTGATTTGTTAGCGGGTTTTGAGGTGCAATTATGTAGTGCTTTAAAACTTGGTTCGACTTTAACGCGTTCTGAATTACGTCAAGAAATTATGCTGCATTATGGCGATTTGGCTCAGTACAGTCATGAAAAAGGTGGTTTAAAGGCGTTTATTAATCGTTTAGGAAAAAAGGATTTGAATGATGAGGCGTGGTTGGAGTCTATTGGTGCGTTGTTGGGTAAAGTCCCCACGAAAAAATGGAAACCTGAGAATCAAGCGCAAGCGGAATATGAATTAACCCAATTGAGTGAGCGTTTATTGGAGTTAGAAAAATTACATGCTCATCAAAGTAATGTCGCTTCAGACAGTAATACGGAGGTGATGTTAATTCGTTTGATTGGTAAACAAGAGGAGATTAGTCAGCCTGTGTATATTAACGAGAAAAGTCAGCAACAAATAGATAAATATTTAGCCGCGAGTAAACCTCATTTACAAAAATTAAAGCGAGATCAGCGTTTAGCGTTGGTTGCTCAGATGTTAAAAGATTTACAAGAGGAGTAAATAATGGCGCAACATGATGGTAGTTATAAGAATATTTTTAGTTATCCGCAGATGGTTCAGCAACTTTTAGAGGGTTTTGTGAATCAAGATTGGGTTGCGGATTTGGATTTTAGTAGTTTGGAAAAAACCAGCGGTCATTATGTGAGTGATGATTTGCGCGAGCGCAGTGATGATATGGTTTGGAAGGCGCGTTGGCGAGATACTGAGGTGTATATTTATTTGTTGTTGGAGTTTCAATCGACACCTGATTATTTTATGACAGTACGAGTGAGTAATTATGTCAGTTTGTTGTATCAAGATTTGATTAAGAGCAAGGTGATTAAAAAAGGCGACAAATTGCCTATGGTTTTACCCATTGTGTTGCATAGAGGGGATGAGTTGTGGGATTGTGTGCTTGATATAAATGAGTTGGTGGTTGAAACTGCACCAGAATTGACGCACTATAAACCCAGTCAGCGATATTTATTAATTGATGTTGCGGCTTATGAAAATGAGGCGTTGGAAGCGATTCATAATATTGTTTCAACGTTGTTTCAGTTGGAAAACAGTTCAGAAGATACAGCGGTTGATTTAATTAATCAGTTGTATAATTTAGTTAAAAATGATGATAATGATTTGCAACGCGCTTTAAAGCTTTGGGTTGAGTTTGTTTTATCTCAAAAGTTAGAGGGTGTTCAACTAGAACAAGCACAAACATTAGGAGAGGTGGCGACAATGTTAGCAAACAATAGAATTCCGTGGACTCATAGGTGGTTAGAAGAAGGGAAAGTAGAAGGAAAAGTAGAAGGAAAAGCGGAAGGAGTTGAACTAGGTGAAAAAAGAATGGGAATTAAATTGATTATTAAGTTATTAAAAATGAGGTTTGGAGAAATACCTGAATGGGTTACGCTTAAAGTTGAGAAATCAACGGTCAAAGATATTGATTTATGGAGTGAAAATATTGACTATGCTACATCTTTAGAAGATGTTTTTAAATAATGGCAATCTCAGAAAATAGAATTCCGTGGACTCAGAAGTGGTTTGAAGAAGGATATAAGGAAGGATACGAAGAAGAGTATAAGAAAGCGTATGAGAGAAGTTTGAAAACTGGATATAAGCAAGGCATTATGAAGTGTCTTTTTTTGGTACTGGAATCACGATTTGAAGTTTTACCAAATGAGGTTGTAGAAAAAGTTGAGCAAGCCTCTGTTGAAGTGCTTAAGGGATGGCTTGTTAATTCTCAAAAATTTATAACTTTAGATGATATTTTTAAATAATTTTTAGCTGTGATGAGTTGAATAGAGAGGCGTTTTAATGGTTGAAGGAAAAAAAGTACGGCATTTGTTAGGAATTTCAGGCGGTAAAGATAGTGCGGCATTGGCTATTTATATGCGTAATAAAGTGCCAGAGATGGAATATTTTTTTGCGGATACAGGCGCAGAACTTAATGAAACCCTAGCTTTTGTCGATTTAATGGAAGATTATTTAGGTAAACAAATTACTCGTCTTAATGCAGGACGAGATTTTGATTATTATTTAAAATTAAATGGAAATTTTTTACCTACAGCACGTTCACGCTGGTGTACAACAAATTTAAAATTAAAACCTTTTGAAGAGTTTGTAGGCAATGCGCCTGTTATTAGTTATGTGGCTATTCGTGCAGATGAAGCTTATAGAGAAGGGTATATATCTACAAAGCCAAATATTACCGCTACTTATCCATTTAAAGAGGATGGTTTAAATAAAGAAGATATTATCAAAATTCTTGATGACTCAGGACTAGGAATGCCTAAATATTACGATTGGCGTAGTCGTTCTGGCTGTTATTTTTGTTTTTATCAGCGTAAAGTAGAGTGGATGGGCTTACATGATAATCATCCTGATTTATTTGAGAAAGCACGACAATTTGAGCTTTATCATAAAAGTAAGGGGCGAAATCATACATGGTCACAAGATGAATCGTTAGATGAAATGTTAGCGCGAAAAGAAGAGATTAAAGCGCAAGCATTAGTACGAGAACAAAATAGTATTAAAAAGCCAAAAAAATTGATGGACTCATTATTAGACGATGATGATAACGATTCTGATGATGGCTGTTTAATTTGCTTTAAATAAAAAAATATTTCAATATAAATAATAGCGATTTATTTGCATCATTTGAGAATATTGCAGTAAGAAATGTCAGAGGAAAGTATGCGTTATACAAACCTTTATTACTTCTTTATGCTCTAGCTAAAATATATCAACACAGCGATAGATTAATTTATTACACTGACATTGATAATGGCTTAAATGAAATGATAGCAAAGGCTGTTATCCCTTTAAATCATAAAAATTTTCATTATGCCTTTGGTCGATTAATTAATGATGGTGTGTGGGAAATAGAAAACGGAGCAGGTTTAAAACTATCTAGATCAGGTGATTTAGAAAAAACAGGACTATTTGAAAAAAATATTCGTGGTGGTTTTACAGAAAATATTTATGAAACATTAGTAAATAATCCAGAATCTGTAAAAGAAATATATACTTATTTAGTAAAAAAATATTTTGATGAATCGGTATGTAATAACCTCCTATCTTTAATTGAACAATCAAAATCTAAAAAAAGAAAAATGGCATTAATTAGCAATGAAGGTGAACCAGTAAGTAGATGGTGGATTAGTAAAGGTCTTGAAATAGTAAAATCTGAAAGAGATATTTTTACGAAAGCTAAAATGAGAACCGCAAGGTTAAAATTTATAGCGGGTTCAAATCGTTTAACCACTATAAAAGGGTGGATGACTTCCGCTCAACTTATTGAAAATAAAAAAAATCAACGAGAATATGAGTTAACTGATTTTGGTTTTGCTATCTTTGGTAATGATCCTAAGTTGGTAAAATCATCAACATGGTGGGCATTTCACTTGTTACTATGTTTTTCAACGGTAAGCGAACCTTATCCTAGCTTTTTTTTGAATTTAGAATCTATTACTAAAGATTGGATTGAATGGAATCAATTATTTACTAAAATACAAAATAGCTTAGCAGATGAAACGGGAAAACAATATAAAGATTCAACGATTGAATCATTACTAAGCAGCGTTAGAAGAATGCTAATAAATGATAATCCTCTCGCTGAATTAGCCCTGATAGAATCGAAAAAATCTCCAAATGATAACAAACTTTCAATACGACTAGGCTCACCAATACTTTCAGATGAAATAATAATCCACGCTCTAGCAATGGCTAAATTTACCCACTTTAAAAGCCGTGACAGCATAGATTTCTCAAAACTAATACAAGAAACAGGACTCGCACATTTCTTATGTTGTCCTAAAGAACAACTACGCCAACACCTACAACGTATGAGCCAAATGCACAAATGGCAAAGCTACTTTAGCTACGATCACGCCGTTGATTTAGATTCCCTATCCTTCAAAGAAAACTGCAACCCTAACAAAACTATCCTCTTGCTATTGCAAAACGGTCAAGACACTTGGCTATAAGGAGACACAAGCATGGACTTAAATTTCTTACAAACCACCCTCAAAACCAACCTTGAGCAATACCACCAAAATCCCAATATTCGCTATCGCAACATAGGGTTCTCTAGCAAAAACCTACATGACCTAGAAGATGTCACCCAAACATTAAGAAGTCTACTACCCAATTACGAACTATGGCAATACCCCAATATACAAAATGCCCCCGAACCCAGAATCAGTGAAACCAACCTAGAAAAACGGATTTTAGCGATTAATAAAGAAGGTATTATCATTTACCAACCCGAACAATGGACAAGCTACTGGGGATTAACCAACAAACAAGCCTTTTGGTCAACCCTAGGAATGTGGCATGGCAATATAAAAATTGTACTGGTTTTTACAGATAGCAATGAATTTCAGCAAGTCAATAACAACTACTTTAAATCCCAACCGCTTGATGGCTTATCAATCAATATTTGGCGACCTACTCGTGCAGAATAGCTCTTTATAAGGAAAAAGAATGAATTTACATGATGTAATTCAAATAAACCCAGAACAAACTAGTGCCGCAATCGTACTTGAACAAGGTGTTTCTGATAATGACCTAGTTGCTCATTACACCCCAACTCAAGCTTCTATCCAAGTCTTTAAACACTTAGCAAAAGCCGTATTACCCAGCGCAAAATCCCAACAACGGGCTTTAAATTTATATGGAAGCTATGGCTCTGGTAAAAGTCATTTAGCCGTAGTGTTAGCTCAATTATTGCGTGATGGTGCAAGTACTATAGGCTTTACTAAATTAATTGAACGACTTAGCCTTGTGGGTGAAAATGAATTAGGCGAATCGCTTAAAGAGGTTTTTTTACCTAAAACACATTCAGAAGCCAAACCTTATTTGTTAGTGTCTCTTTATGCTTCAGGGACAACATCACTAGGGGCAAAGCTAATGGAAGGCTTGTTTGATGCCTTACAAAGAGAGCCTCAATTAGAATTAAAATCTATTCTGCCGTCTACAGAATATGAAGTTTGTGTTAAGCGTTTTGAAAAAATTATTGAGAAACATTCTGATTTTGAAAATGCTGATTTATCTCAATGGAGCTTAAATCTCACTCATCATTACCTTTCAACAGAAGACTTACTCTTTGATTTAAGAAATCACCAACCATTAGCCTTAGATGTCTTTTTGGCATGGCACAAAGCAGTTTGTTTTGGGCAAGCTTTTGATATTTCACAAGCTGGTGGAAAAAATTATATTCAAGCGTATTTAGAGGCAGGAAAAAGCCTTGCTGAAAAATATAATTATGGCGGTATTGTTGTTTTATGGGATGAGTTTGGTAATGCGCTCGAAGATTTAATTGAGAATTCAGCTCGAAACGCTGGACAAGAAATTATTTCATTACAACAGTTTATCGAAACAGTCTGTGAACCCGATATAGGACATACTTTGTTTTTTGGGGTAGCACATGTTTCTTTTCAAGAATACGGTGATAGAACTGGTGCTTCAAAAGCCATTAACGAGAGTTTAAAGAAATTTTCGGGACGCTTTAATAAAGCCTTTAGAATTGAACTCAATGCGGCTGAAAGTGATGGTTATCATTTATTAGGAATGCAAAAGTCTTGGTCAGAACAAGGAAAGCAGTTATTAAATCAGCCCCAAATTGCTAAATTAAAACTTTTAGACGTTTGTAAACAACTGCCATTATTTCAAACTTTAAACGAGCATTTAGAACAAATATTTGAAGATGTTTATCCTTTGCATCCTGTGATGGCAGTCGGTTTATTTAATTTATCGCAATTAGCGCAAGCAAACCGCACCGCTTTAACTTTTTTCAATAATAATGCAGGTCAAATTTTAAATACAGAATTAAACGATCATCAATTATGGCAAAAAGAATTAGTACGCTTGCCTCAGTTACTGCATTATTTCAAAGACAACCTTAAAAAAGAATCGCCGAACGATTGGCGACGTTATCAGCAGGCAATAGATAATGTTAACGGTGAGTCGGCAGAGGACATTCAGGCAAGAAAAGATATTTTAAGTGTCTTGTTATTAGCGCAATTATTAGAAAACGTTAAAGCCTCTGATGAATTATTAGCCTGTGTTCTTTATGATGATTTTCCTAATACTCCAGTTTCAGAAGCCTTAAATCAACACTTAGCCTTTTTAAAATCAGCAGGGCTAATCTGGAAAAATGAGGTGACTCACTTTTGGTTATTTGCAGGAGAAAGCGGTGTTGATATTGAAAGTATCATCGAAAAACAAATAGAAGCGTTTTCAGGTCGAAGCTATCAATATTTATTAGAAACTTACCCTGAAATGCAGGAGGATATTCTGCCCATATTAGGTGAGCATGATTTAGAACCGTCAGCAAGCGGCATTATTCGCTCCTATGTGGTTAAGTTATTAAACCCTGTATTCAATGAAGCAGAGGTTAAAATAAAAGATTTATCTTTATCTGCACAGATTTTTCTGGTGTTAGCCGATAACTCGCAAGAGGTAAAAACGGCAAAAATGCAGATACAGGAAATGTCTAAAGCGAATGTTTTCTTTTGGATGCCTATGTTAGGTATTCAGTCAGAATCAATAAGCGAACACGATGAAACCTTTAAGTTTAATGATTTATTGTGCCGTTATTTAGCGATTAATGAGCAACTTAAACAAGGTTCAGCGTTATCCGAAGATTTAAAAAAACAATTAGAAGCCAAGTGGGAAAATAATCGCCAAGCGATTAAATCGGTCTTACAAAATTTGTATGGACGCGCTGGGTTAAAATCGGCTAAATGCCAGATTTATCAAGCAGGAGCAACCGAACCTTTAGGCTGTGAAAGTTGGCATGGCTTTAAAGAATTATTAGCAATTGATGTTGCCGCCTTATATCCTCAAGAAGTAACTATTCGCGCTATGAATATGAATATCTTGAGAAGTGAAAAATATACGGGCAGTAAAAAAATTATAGATTTAGTCGAATGTATTCTTAAATTTGATGAAAACCCCTCTTATCAAACCGATTTATTAGGTGAAACCAATGAAACCAGTGAAGCGTCTTCGTTAATTGATGGGGTTTTAGGTGCAAATCAATTATTTATTCAGCGATCAGGTGGTTGGGATATAAAGTCTTTTGATGAAACCGAAGGGCATTTAAAAACGGTCTTAAAACTGTTGCATGATAGTTTGTTAAGAAAAAACCGTAAAGATCCTTATGTAGTGAGTGAGTTACGAAAAAAATTAATGGCTGCACCTTAT
>DAOUTG010000099.1 GCA_030626845.1 Methylococcaceae bacterium | reverse complement strand
CCTCTCAGCAACTCTTTACTAGCAACTAAAGGTACTTGTTACGACCTTGCTTATAGTAATGACCCTACAGCATTTGTTAAATGGGGATTGGAAAATGGGGCGACTAAGAGTTTAGATGGTTTAGGCATGTTAATAGAACAAGCTGCTGAAGCTTTCTATATTTGGCGCGGAGTACGCCCAGAAACCAAAGATATTATTGCACTGTTAAATTCTGAACGAAATTAATTAGGCATTGCTAAAAACTCAAGGATAGAAAATCAGGACAGGACGTCCAAACACCCAAGCTTAAAACTTATTTACCTATCTGCTTTAAAATAGACTCTAAATTTTTAACACTTTCATCACAGGCTTTAAAGCTTCTTTGAACTTGCCCTTGAAAATAAAAACTTACTTCCTCGCCACTCATTTCATAAACAGCCATTTCATTTAATAACTGGCACTTATCGTGCAGTTGCAATTCAGCATCTAAAAGTCTTTCTTCCTCAGCTAAAGTCAACTCTTCCTCAAGTAACATCATAACCTCTAGAGTTACTTGGTTTTGCCTTTTGTATAATGTTCCCGCATACTCAATTGCATCACCTTTAAGCTCCAAAGGTTTCTGAATATAACTACAACTTGTTAGTAGCAATAATATGAATAGGATTCTAAGCAAAAAAACACCTAAAGTAATACTGTAAAGCTATAAACTCAAGACACAAAAAAACCAGCATATAAGCTGGCCTAATGTGTACCTATTTTTTAGAAAGTGGTGGGTGTTGAGGGGTTCGAACCCCCGACCCTCGCCTTGTAAGGGCGATGCTCTCCCAGCTGAGCTAAGCACCCCGACTAAAGAGATACTAGTTTACCGCATCTTTTAAACCTTTACCAGCTTTAAATGAAGGAATTTTCGCCGCCTTGATTGTAATCTCTGCTCCAGTTTGTGGGTTACGCCCTTTTCTTTCTGCTCTATCTTTCACAGAAAATGTTCCAAAGCCTACTAACGCTACATTTTCACCTTTTGATAGTTCAGATGTAACCGCATTAAGAAAACCATCTAAGGCTTTAGCTGCATCTGCTTTCGTTAATTCAGAGTCGGCAGAAATTGCGTCAATTAGTTCTGATTTATTCATTTTTCCTCCTTAGGAAATTATGGTTATAAGTGATGATCTATAAAATAATTCAAGTTTCTTAATGACAGCCCAAGTTTTAAGGCTTTAAGAAACTAGGCTAGTTTATATCAATGCCACCTTAAGGTGTCAAGCATTTAAACCGCTAGAGACCTTGTATTTTAAGGATTTGCCAAGATTCAAGCACAAAACCTTTCAATCTTTGCAAGAATACCTTGCGTATCTAAACCACATAGATTCAATAATTCTTCACGTGTTCCCTGTTCTACAAACTCATTAGGTAAACCTATATTCAATACAGGCATTAAGATTTGTTGTGCTTGTAAAAATTCATTAACCGCACTCCCTGCCCCCCCTGCAATTACATTTTCTTCTATGGTAATAATCACATCATGTGTTTTTGCCATTTCTAAAATTAAATCTTCATCTATGGGTTTGACAAAGCGCATATTAACGGCAGTTGCACCTAACTGTTTTGCAGCCTCTATGGACACAGTTACCATACTACCCCAAGCTAAAATAGCAATACGCTCACCTTTATGTGCAATTTGTGCTTTTCCTATTTCAAGTTCAATCATTGTGGTATTAACTGCAATACCTGGTCCTTTTCCACGCGGATAACGGACAGAGGCAGGTCCTTTATATAAAAATCCCGTATAAAGCATTTGTCGTGATTCATTTTCATCAGCAGGTGCCATCACGACCATATTAGGGACACAACGTAGATAACTATAATCAAAAGAACCCGCGTGAGTTGGCCCATCAGGCCCTACAAGTCCCGCTCTGTCAATGGCAAATAATACATCTAAGTTTTGCAACGCAACATCATGAATAAGTTGATCGTAAGCGCGTTGTAAAAAGGTTGAATAGATAGCAACAACGGGTTTAGCACCCTGACATGCTTGACCTGCAGCTAATGTAACTGCATGTTGTTCAGCAATAGCCACATCAAAATAACGTGTCGGATAGCGTTCAGAAAACTCAACGAGACCTGAACCTTCTCGCATGGCAGGGGTAATCCCGAGTAAACGTTCATCTTTTGCTGCCATATCACACAGCCACTGTCCAAAAACTTGAGTATAAGTTGGATGGGGAGAAGGTTTTGATTTAGGCAAACTATCTTTACTCGGATCAAAAGCAGGAACACCATGATAGGCTAGTGGGTCTTTTTCAGCAGGTAAATAGCCCTTCCCTTTTTTAGTGACAACATGTAAGAACAAAGGACCTGAGAGATTTTTTAGGTTTTCTAAGGTAGAAACCAACATTTCAATATCATGACCGTCAATAGGCCCTATATAATTAAAACCAAGTTCTTCAAATAATGTTCCAGGAACAATCATCCCTTTCATGTGTTCTTCGGTTTTTTTTGCCAATTCCCAAACACTAGGCATTTTACTTAATACTTTTTTACTTTCTTTTCTGATCGAAGAATAAAACGGACTAGATAAGACTTTGGTTAAATAATTACTCATTGCTCCCACAGGCGGTGAAATCGACATATCATTATCATTTAAGATGACTAATAAATTAGCATCTAATGCCCCTGCATGATTCATGGCCTCATAAGCCATGCCGCCTGTGATACTGCCATCGCCAATAATAGCAACCATTTTATTATCTTCACCTTTAAGCTCTGATGCAATGGCCATCCCTAAAGCCGCACTAATAGAGGTACTTGAATGACCTACACCGAAAGCATCATATTCACTTTCACTACGCGTTGGAAAAGCCGAAACCCCCTCTTTAGTGCGAATACTAGGCATTTGGTTTTTTCGACCTGTTAAAATTTTGTGAGGATAGGCTTGATGACCTACATCCCAAACTAATTGGTCTTCTGGCGTATTAAAAACATAATGAAGGGCAACCGTCAACTCGACTGTTCCAAGACCTGCAGAAAAATGTCCGCCTGAAATACTAACCGTATGGGTTAAATATTCACGCAACTCATTACATAGTTGCTGAAGATCGTTTTTAGGTAACTCGCGAACATCAGCGGGCAAATTAATAGTGTCTAATAATGGATAATTACCTGATAAGGTATTCATAAGTCAATGCGTCCTTATATATAAAACGTTATTTTATGCGAAATGAGCATAATATTGAAGATTTCTAATTTAATATTGACGCTTAATTTAATGGTCACGTTGAATAATATAAAGTGATAAATCACGTAACAAATCAGCTTCTGAGCCAAAGTTATTTAGGCTAACTAAAGCTTGCTCATGCAATTCTTGAGCTTTTTGTTTAGCACGAGCCAATCCTAAAAGTGCAGGATAAGTTGGTTTATCATTATTTTGATCTTTACCTTGGGTTTTACCTAAGGTTACGGTATCACTTTCTTCATCTAAAATGTCATCTTTAACCTGAAACGATAAACCAATACATTTAGCATAATGATCTAACTTTTGCGCCATTTCTGCATTAATATCAATTTTAGCTAAAGCCGCCATATTAACACTCGCACGAATTAACGCGCCTGTTTTATGGATGTGCATATTTTCTAATTCTGGCAGACTAATGTGTTTACCCACTGAATCTAGGTCGATTGCTTGCCCCCCTACCATGCCTTGTGAACCACTGGCTTTTGTTAACCTGGTTATCATCTGTAACCGTTGTCTAGGTGTTGCTTTCATGGTTAGATCATTAGCTAAAGTTTCAAAAGCCAATGCCTGTAAAGCATCACCTGCTAAAATAGCGGTTGCCTCATCAAATGCAATATGACTTGTGACTTTTCCTCGTCGTAAATCATCATCATCCATTGCGGGTAAATCATCATGAATGAGAGAATAGACATGAATAAATTCCACAGCACAAGCCACACCATCTAAAAGTTCCATATCAAGACCTAAAGCTTTACCTGTACTATAAGTTAATACTGGGCGCATTCTTTTTCCTCCGTCCAAAGTGCTATAACGCATTGCTTCATGCAAACGTTGCGGCAAAATATTAACATTAGGGAGGCGAGCGTCTAAAGCGTTTTCAACACGTTTTTGACACAGGCTAAGGTATTCTTTTAAGGCGTTACTCATAGGTAAAAGCTCCAAGTTTATGAGGCGTTTTTTCGGGGTCTACTTTAGGATTAAGGCGTTTCAAATTTATCACTTAATTTAAAACAAAAAGGTGACTTTGTTTTTTCAGACATCGCAATAAAATAAATTAATGATACGATGTGTAAGCTAACCATTGCTTTTAATCGCTGTGAACGATATTAAGTTTAAGTTTTTAAACGTAACCGACTATTATATCTTAAATTAAACCAAGTGATTAAGTAAGTATGACAAGTGAATATAACGCTGCGGCGATTGAAGTATTAACAGGGCTTGATCCTGTGAAAAAAAGACCTGGAATGTATACCGATACAACACGCCCGAACCATCTGGTACTAGAAGTCGTTGATAATAGTGTTGATGAGGCAATGGCAGGGTTTGCAACTCATATAGAAGTTAGCTTATATCGAGAGGGTTCGGTGAAAGTAACCGATGATGGTCGTGGAATGCCCGTTGATCTACATCCTGAACAAAAAATCCCAGGCGTTGAAGTTATTTTGACTCAACTTCATGCGGGAGGAAAGTTTTCCAATAAAAATTACCAGTTTTCAGGGGGGCTACATGGCGTTGGTATTTCTGTGGTTAACGCACTCTCCTCAAAACTTGAGGTTGAAATTAAACGGAATAGTAAAATTTATCAAATGCAGTTTGCCAATGGTGAAAAACAAAATGATTTAATTGAAATCGGTAAAACGGCGAAAAATAAAACAGGAACAACCTTAGTCTTTTTACCCAATAGTCAATATTTTGATTCCAGTAAAATTTCAATTTTAAAACTAAAACAAGTTTTACGTGCCAAGGCAGTTTTATTACCAGGTTTAAAAATTAGCCTGCAAGATGAAATTAGCGAAGAGCAATGGGAATGGTGTTACAAGGAGGGCTTACAAGGTTATTTACTGGATAGATTAGGTGATGTTGATTTTTTTCCACAACAACCTTTTATGACTGATTCATCAGCAAAACATGAAGCGGTTGAATGGGCTATTGTGTGGACGGTTGAAAATTTATCAGAAAGCGTAACTGAAAGCTATGTTAATTTAGTTCCTACGGTGCAAGGTGGGACGCATGTTAATGGACTTAGAGCAGGTTTAACTGAGGCGATACGTGAATTTTGTGATTTTAGAAATTTACTCCCTCGTGGAATAAAAATTACCCCCGAAGATGTATTAGAACAATGTCATTTTATATTATCTGTAAAATTAGAAGATCCTCAGTTTTCAGGGCAAACCAAAGAACGCTTAAGTTCCAGAGAATGTGTGGCATTTATCTCAGGGATTGCAAAAGACAGTTTTAGTTTATGGTTAAATCAACACCCCGAAGCGGGAGAAAAGATTGCCGAAATTATTTTATTTAGCGCGCAAAAACGCTTAAAGTCTAATAAAAAAGTTATTCGTAAAAAAATATCTCAAGGACCAGCCCTTCCTGGAAAATTAGCCGATTGTTCAGGTCAAGACATCTCTCGAAGTGAATTGTTTTTAGTCGAAGGGGATTCTGCAGGCGGCTCTGCAAAACAAGCAAGAGAACGAGATTTTCAAGCTATTATGCCGTTACGTGGAAAAATTTTAAATACCTGGGAAGTAGACTCATCTCAAGTCATGGCATCTCAAGAGGTACATGATATAGCCGTTGCTTTAGGTATCGAGCCTGATTCTGATGATTTGAGTAATTTACGTTATGCTAAAGTGTGTATTTTAGCGGATGCAGATTCAGATGGTAATCATATCGCTACTTTAATTTGTGCCTTGTTTTATCAGCATTTTAAGCCTTTAGTCAAAGCAGGACATGTTTTTGTCGCGATGCCCCCCTTGTATCGAATTGATATTGGAAAAAAAGTTTTTTATGCTTTAGATGAATCTGAACGATTAGGCGTATTAGAACGAATTAAAGCAGAAAAATTAAAAGGGGTGGTTAATGTACAACGTTTCAAAGGCTTAGGTGAGATGAACCCTAGTCAATTACGTGAAACGACCATGAACCCAGATACGCGTCGTTTAGTGCAGTTAACCATTCAAAACGACGATGATACCCGTGAAAAAATGGATTTGTTACTTGCAAAAAAACGTTCGCAAGACAGGAAAAGTTGGTTGGAAGATAAAGGCAATTTAGCCCGAGTTTAAAGCAAAAAAAACCCTCATTATTAAACAAGGGTTTTCTTTAGTAATTATTCTACGAATGTATTACCAGGAGGATGATTTCTTTCCAAAACTTGTTCTTTAGATTGAGCTGCTGCTTGAGGCTCAAGATGCTCAGTTTCTCTTTGTT
>DAOUTG010000053.1 GCA_030626845.1 Methylococcaceae bacterium | reverse complement strand
TATGCGAGTGCGGTGTAAAAATAGACCGTGATTTAAACGCGGCTATTAATTTAAAAAATTATGCTTTAAAAGCGGTCGGTTCGCCCGCTTAATGTTGTGGACTAGCAAGCTCTGGCTTCAAAACATCGAAGTGAAACTAGCTAGGATGAAGCAATTATTTAACACTATTTCTTAATTTTGGATAAGAATAGGTAAGTTTAAAAGAACAGACAAATTATTTCACCAAAACATTACCTACCTTAATAAATTGATTATGGCAATTACATTAACTGAAAATGCAGCAAAGCAAATTAAAAAACAACTCATAAAACGGGGTAAGGGCATTGGATTAAAATTTGGGGTTAAAAAATCAGGTTGTTCAGGATTTGCTTATGTTTTAGATTATGCAGATCAAGTCGCTGCGGATGAGTCGGTCTTTGAGAAATTCGAGGTAAAAATTATTGTTAGAAAAACAGACTTAGATTTTTTAGAGGGTACAAAATTAGACTATCGTCGTGAGGGTATTAATGAAGCCTTTCAGTTTGATAATCCCAATGTAACAGCTCTATGTGGCTGTGGAGAAAGCTTTGCTGTCTAGTTTTATATAACGTAGCTCTATCCATGACAAATTGGTCAATATTATCAAAATGTGTTAAGAAGACCTAAAGACTCAGACCATACAAATATTAGAAACTTTATTAAACATGGCTGGAATGGCATTGTTTTTCAGGCAAAAGTATTAACTAAAAAATAAGTTCAAGGCGTACAAAACATGTTTTGTACTCCAAGACTTTTTAGTCCCGAATTCCAATGCCTTTTTCAAGAAGCGATAAACAAATTAAAGTTAAAAGGATAATAAAACCAAATATTCTTCCTAAAGCTAATTCAACAGCAATATCACTAATGCCTAAAAAACCATATCGGAAACTATTAATCATGTATAAAACAGGATTAGCTCGGGAAATATGCTGCCAAATTTCGGGTAACATAGATACTGAATAAAAAACTCCCCCTAGATAATTTAAAGGCGTTAAAATAAAATTAGGGATCAGGGCAATATCATCAAAACTATTGGCAAAAACAGCGTTAATAAACCCTGCTAATGCAAAAAGTGTTGCAGTAAAAAAGGCGGTCACCAAAATAATGGTTAAATCATAAATTTGAATTTGGGTAAAGAAAAGCGAAATTAACGCGACAACCCCTCCTACCATTAGTCCACGAAGAATACCTCCACTCAAATAACCTACCAGAATCACCCAATTAGGCACAGGAGAGACCAATATTTCTTCAATATGATGTTGAAATTTTGTGGAATAAAAAGAGGCGGCAACATTAGAGTAAGCATGGCTAATCACTGACATTAAGATAATACCAGGAACAATATAATCCATGTAGCTAACCCCATTAATCGCCCCCACTCTATCACCAATTAATCGTCCAAATATTAAAAAATATAATGAGGTGGTGATCGCTGGTGGTAATAATGTTTGTGGCCAAATACGAAGAAAACGACGAATTTCTTTATGAGTAATGGTATAAAGAGCGATGAGTGTATTCATTGTACAATATCCATAAATAATTGTTCTAAACGGTTCGATTTGTTTTTAAGGCTTTTCACTTGGATATTATAGGTAGATAATTGTTCAAACAATTGATTTAATGTATTTTTTTTAGGAATCCCCACAGTCAAAACCTTTTCTGAGGCTAATTCAAATTGATAACCAGGAATTTCAGGCGGTCGTTGTAATGGCTTATCTAAGTCTAAAATAAAATGATTAATATTAATATAACTTAAAAGTGTCGCCATATCTGAATGTTCAACAATCATACCTTCATGAATAATAGCAATATTACGACATAAATTTTCTGCTTCTTCTAAATAATGGGTTGTTAAAATAATAGCCGTGCCTTCTTTATTAACTTCTTCCATCATTTCCCACATTGAACGACGGATTTCTATATCAACGCCTGCGGTTGGCTCATCTAAAATCAATAATCTCGGCTGAGGAATTAATGCCCGTGCTATCATCACTCGACGCTTCATTCCCCCTGATAATCGTCTAGAAACAGTATCGCGTTTATCCCAAAGATGCATCTGTTTCAAGGCCTTTTCAGCTCGACGTTTCGCTTCTTTTCTCGAAATACCAAAATAGCCTGCATAAATAAGTAAAATATTTTCTACGGTTTCAAACTGGTTAAAATTAATTTCTTGCGGAACAATTCCCAAATTACTCTTGGCTTTTTTATTTTCTTTGATTATGTCATGCCCAAAAATACTAACATTACCTGAAGTTTTATTAATTAAAGAGCTAATAATACCGATAGTGGTTGATTTTCCTGCACCATTTGCACCTAGTAATGCAAAAAAATCACCCTCTTCAACATCAAGGTCGATACCTTTTAAGGCTTGAAAGCCGTTGTTATAGGTTTTAGTTAAATTTTCTATTGAAAGTGCGTACATTTGTAAAAATTTTTTAGAGTAGATGAGTTTAGTATAAATTAACGCTATAATTTTATCAGTTTAATTTTTCAATCTGATAAATAGGATAATGTTCCGTGACTCAAAAATTACCTGAAATTGTTGTGGCTGTAGATTTAGGTTCAAACAGTTTTCATATGATTGTATGCGCTCTTAAAGAAGGTAAACTACAAACTATAGACCGATTAAAAGAAATGGTTCGCCTTGCCGCAGGACTTGATGAAGACAATAATCTTAATGCAAAAACTCAAGATCGCGCCCTAGTTTGTCTCGAACGTTTTGGGCAACGGGTGCGTAATTTCCCGCCGAGTAGTGTTCGTATTGTCGGTACTAACACCCTACGAATGGCTAAAAATTCACGACAATTTTTAGTTAAAGCGGAAGCTGCATTAGGACATCCTATTCATATTATTTCTGGAATAGAAGAGGCTCGACTAATTTATCAAGGGGTTGCTCGTAGTTTAAGTTCTCATGCTAACTTACGTTTTGTGATGGATATAGGCGGAGGGAGTACCGAATATATCATTGGTCATGATGATATTCCTAAAACTAAAGAAAGCCTGAATATGGGCTGTGTTACGGTGAGTAATAAATTTTTTCAAAAAGGAATACTCTCTAAAAAATCTTTCACTCAAGCGGTTTTATTTGCAGAACAAAAATTAAGACCTTATCAAGAACGTTTTTCTTATACTCAATGGGATGAGGCTATTGGCGCATCGGGGTCTTTAAAGTCAATAGGTAAAGTCTTAGCCGCTAAGGAATGGAGTAATAATGGGATTACCCTAGAAGGATTAGAAAAGTTAGTGAGTTATATTAATAGCTGTAAACAGATTGATGACTTAAATTTACCTGAATTAAGTGATGAACGCCTCCCTGTTTTTGTCGGCGGGGTTGCCATTATTTATGCAACATTTAAAACATTAGGTATCCAACAGATGACTATTTCTGATGGGGCTTTGCGAGAAGGCTTAATTGATGATTTATTAGGGCGAATTTATAATCATGATACGCGCTCAAAAACTGTTGAAACCTTAGCAACGCATTACCATATTGATAAAAATCACGCTTTAAATGTCAAACAAAGTGCTTATTATATGCTCCAGCAACTTGACCCTAGTCAAACACAAGATGATAGGAAAATAGTGGCTCAATTTTTAGCATGGGCTGCAGAATTACATGAAATTGGTCATGATATTGCACATAACTCCTATCATAAACACAGTGCCTATGTTATTCAACATGCAGATTTAGCAGGGTTTTCAAGACAGGATCAAATTTTATTAGCCACTTTAGTTCGTTTGCATAGGAAAAAGTTTTCTAATAGTTATTTTAAAGAGTTACCCAAGCCTTGGAATAATTACGCGCCTATATTAACCATTATTTTGCGACTTGCGGTGGTATTACATAGAAGCCGTCATAGCCTGAAATTACCCAGTTTTGAAATTAATATTGATAAGAAGCATATTAAACTTAGTTTTCCTAAAAACTGGCTAGCACAATCACCGTTAACTAATGCCGATTTACAACTTGAAGCCGATTATTTAGATAGCTCAGGTTTCAGACTAAGCTATCATTAATTATGCAAACTTTGCTACGAATTTTATTTTTTTGTATTTACGCGCCCATAATAATTTGTAGCTTAATTTTGTTATTTATTATTGAGAATAATCCAAGTGAAACGATTTCTTATCCATTAAATACGGTAGATATTAAACACATTAAAGTTATTCTTCGTAAAATTCGTAGCAGTAATAGCGATGTAAAAACACTTAAACTAACTCAAAATAACTTAAATAACTTAGTCAATCATTTTTTAAATCGTTATTTTGAAATAGCCACTAAAATTATCCTTGCCGAGGATGAAATACAAATTAAGGTGTCACTACATTTGCCAAAAAATAATTTTGGTCATTATTTAAATTTTTGTTTTAAGTTAAAGCATCAATACAATACTTTATTCCAGCTTCATTCACTACAAATTGGTCATCTTGCCATTGCAGATGAATTTGCACAGTTCTTTTTTGAAACCCTCTCTGATCGCTCACCTTTTAAGGCTATTCAACAAAACATCGAAAAAATGTTGAAATTAATACAAATAAGCCCTCAAAAATTAACGTTGGTTTATGATTCTAAATCAATTATTGATAATAACGTCTCTACCTCATTATTAACCGTCGACCAGCACGCATTAGGCTTTTATCAACAAAAAATTGCCCATATTATTAAATCCCATAATCCTGCATGGCGACTTTCACTAGCTGACTTATTACAGCCATTATTTAAGGTTGCCTACCAACGTTCAAGTTTAGAAACCGCTATTAATGAAAATAAAATTATCATTATCGCTGTGAGTCGTTATGTTAATCAATCAGAACTTCAACGTTATTTACCCTCCAATAACAAGCCTCAGTATGCCGCCTACTTATATAAACGTAGAGATATGGCAAAACATTTTATGACTTCGGCATTATTAACTACTATAGGTAATGGTTCTTTAGCCATTATGTTGGGAGAAGAGAAAGAGCTTAGAGATGCAAAGCTTGGGAGTGGTTTTAGTTTTATTGATTTAGCAGGCGATAGAGCAGGCATTCGCTTTGGACAAATGGCAACGGATAGCCCTGAAAGTGCAAAACGACTGCAAAAATTAATGGCAAAAATTAAAGATTATCGTGTTTTTATGCCTGAAGTACGTGATTTACCCGAAAATATTACTGATGAAGCATTTAAAAAAAAATTTGGTTCTATTGATAGCCCGCATTATCAATTGATATTAAAAAAAATTGATACACGAATTAATGCCTTACCTATTTACCAATTAAGGTAAAATACAGTGTCATAGACATTTTTAAAAAAATTATAAAAGCATAGCGATATACAAAAAATTTTCGATCACAATAAAGTTTGGGCTGCTAAAATTAAACAAGATGACCCTAATTATTTTATTGAGTTTTAAAAACAGCCTGAGTCGTTACGATGATTCGTTAAAAAAAGCGTTAACATCACTTATTTCCCGGCTACGGCGCATATCAGGGACACTATCTAAAAAAATTTGTCCATAAGCGCGTTTTAATAACCGGGGGTCGCAAACCATAAGGACACCACGATCATTAACATCACGAATTAATCGCCCAACACCTTGTCGTAAAGCAATGGCAGTTGTAGGCACTTGATATTCAAAAAAACCATTACGACCTTGCTGTTTCATAGATTCTAAACGCGCCTTTAAAACAGGTTCAAAGGGGGAGGCAAAGGGAAGCTTATCAATAATAACACAAGATAAAGCTTCTCCGCGTACATCAACGCCTTCCCAAAAACTCGACGTACCTAATAACACAGCATTACCTAGGCGTTTAAAATCTTTCAATAACAAAGCCTTAGGATGCGATCCTTGAATTAATAAAGGATAATCTAAATTATTTTCCAGTAATTCTGCAGCACGGTTTAAAGCGCGATAACTAGTAAATAAGAAAAAAGCCCGTCCTTGACTCGCTTTAAGTACCGGCAAGGTAAATTCAATAATACGCTCAATGGCATCAGGGGCATTAGGTTGGGGTAATCCTCTGGGATGATAAAATAAAGCTTGATTTGGATAATCAAAAGGGCTATCCCAACTATAACTTGCTACTTCATTTAAACCTAGGCTATTAGCAAAATGGTCAAAACGTTGAGCAACACTTAGGGTGGCTGATGTAAAAATCCATGTCGCTTGATATTGCTGCATGAAACTTTGAAATTCAGGGGCAATTTCTAAGGGGGTACTGCCTAAGGTAAAACTTAAGCGGTGGGTTTCATACCAACGTATTGCACCTTGATTATCATTGTTTAAAATACTTTGCAGTTGGGTATTTAATTCATCACAACGCTCACTACAACTTTTTAAGCCCTCAGATCTAACTGCTGCTTTTTTTAAGATTAAATTTAAACGTTTTAATTGTTCACTAAGGCTTTGTAATGCACTACAAATTTTGGGGTTGGTCTCAATCTCACGCCATTCCCCTTTTTTAATTTCAGTACCAAAAGCTAACCTTAAATCTTGAACTTCATGTTTTAGATCTTCATAAGCGGTGCGTAAATCAGGCATATCTTTTGCGTCTTTAAAATATTCATCCCGTGTATCATTACTTAAATCATTAAACTGTTTACCTGTTAATGCTAATCCTAAAAAGTTTGATGCAATCTCTGCTAATTGATGTGCTTCATCAAGAATAATCACCTCAGCATCAGGTAATAATTCACCAAATCCTGTTTCTCTCAGCGACCAATCAGCGCATAATAAATAATGATTAATCACAATCACATCGGCATCCTGTGCTTTACGACGTGCTTTTACAAGAAAACAATCATTATAATCAGGACAATCAGCCCCTAAGCAATTTTCACGTGTTGAGGTTGCTTGATACCAAATGGGATTAGATTCTGTAATCCCCGTCATTTGTGCTATATCACCATCACGCGTCCGTTTAGACCAAGTTTTTATTTTTGATAATAAAGTGGTTTCTTTTTTATTAAACCCTTGGGCTGAATCTAATGCTTTAGTCAGGCGGTAGTGACATAAATAATTAGCACGCCCTTTGAGTAAAGCAGCCTTAAAGGGATGTTTGGCTAATATTTTGGTTATTAAGGGTAAATCGTTATTAAAAAGCTGGTCTTGTAAATTTTTGGTTGCCGTTGAAACAATGACTTTTTTAGTCGATAAAATGGCAGGAATTAAATAAGCAAAGGTTTTTCCTGTTCCTGTCCCCGCTTCTGCTATTAAATGTTGTTTATTTTTAATCTGTGTGGCAATGGTGGTCGCCATTTCAATTTGCGCCGTGCGCGGGATATAGCCTTTAATTGCTTTAGCCAACGGACCATCATGGCTAAAAATAGAGTCGAGTTTGGTCACAAGTTAAATGTATAAATAGAGGATTATAATTGCCACAGATAATTGACTAAAACATCAATTTCCTGCTTATTCAGAATTTTATTTTTACCAAACGGCGGCATGATTGTTTCCGCATTAAAAGCACTTGCGTCCCAAATAAATTGACGTAATTGCTGCGGGTTTTTAAAGCGTCGCGCTATATTTTTTAATTCAGGGGCTAAATTGCCAGGTAATTCGCCATCAGCAATCACATGACAGGCTAAACAATTGCCTTTGTTACGTGTAAAGGCAATTTTTTTGCCCTTTTCCAAATCTTCCTTGAGCATTTTTTTAGAACTAATACAAGCGACTAGTAATAAACAACTCAATAGGACTAATAATTTAAGTATGACTTTAATAGTCATTTAGAAAACCAGCGTTTAAGGGCTATTGCATAATGTGTCGTTAAGAATGCGCTCTTAAATGAACTTTTATGTAAAGACCTCGAGCGCTCGTTAAATAAGATTTGATAGGCGTAAGCAGATTGCTCAATATCGCTGTTAAACACGCCACCAATGACGGCTAATAAATCTGCCCCCGCGGTCAATAATCTTTCTCCATTTTCAGGTAAAATTCCGCCAATAGCGACAATGGGAATGCTTAACCTTGTTTTAGCTTGCTTTAAAGTTTTAAGCTTTGCAGGGGCTGCTAATGGTTTAGAGGAGGAAGGATAAAAACGTCCAAAAGCGACATAATTAACCCCCTCTTTTTCAGCGTCTTGTGCATATTTAAGGTCGTTGTAACAAGAAACACCGATAATAGCTTTAGAGCCTAGCCGCTTTCGTGCCTGCTTAATCGCCCCATCATCTTTACCCAGATGTACGCCATCTGCCCCAATATTTATCGCTAATTCAATATCATCATTAATGAGTAAAGGAACGCAATGGGCGCGACATAATTTTAATAATTCCGTACTTAGATAAAGTGCGTCAACAGGGTTTTTATCACGATATTGGATGGCAACAGCCCCCCCTTTAATCGCAGCAGCAACCTCTGTTATAACCTGCTCACCACACTTATTTTCCGTTTGTGTAATCGCATATAAACCCATTGTTGGAAATCTCACTAACCTGCCTCCATCCAAAATAAACGTTTGGGGTTATATTGCCCTTTTCCTGTTTTATAGGCTGCTGCTAATGTATTCCACGTGTAATTTTGCGCCTCGGAAATAGCACTAACAGGCTCTAAGCCATGCGCCATTAATCCTGCGATACTACTCGCTAAAGTACAACCAGAGCCATGATAAGAATGAGGCAACCTGTCCCAATTAAATAGTTCTAAACAACTTTGTTGATGATAAAGGTGATTAGTTACTTGGTTTGATTTAAGATTTTCATCTGCGGTAGTGATGAGCACATAATCACATCCTTGCGCTAATAAAGCTAAAGCACAGTCATGTGTTGTCTCTAAATTGGTTAATAAACGTGCTTCATTACAATTTGGGGTTAAAACTGTTGTTTTAGGTAATAAGTCTTTATTTATCACTTCAATTAATGCAGAATTACTGACTGATTTTCCACCACCTGCTATTAATACAGGATCTAATACCACGGGAATATCAGGATAGGATTCTAAAATATGGGCAATAGCATTCGCTGTTTTATCATTTCCTATTAAACCAATTTTAATAACACTAATCGTCATATCATCCAATAATGTTCGTGCTTGAGCAATGATATTTTCTGGTAGTTGAGGGATTATCTTTTTCATATTTGAGGAATCTTGATCCGTCAAAGCAGTAATCACACTGACGACATGACAATGATGCCCTGTTAATGTTTCTATATCAGCTTGAATACCTGCACCCCCACTAGGGTCATGACCTGAAAAAGATAATACAATAGGATAGTTTTGCGACATTTGATAATTAAAATTCTAATTGAAGTGAATAAGGCTTAAATTACATCTACTTGAAAAGCTAGGTAAATACAATAAATTATCATTTTAAATGCAGAGTGAAAAAATATTTATATTTACAATTATACTTAATTTATTTGCTCATTGGGCAAATTTTCTCGACTGCCACCCTAAGCTAATTACGCTATTTTATGAATATTTATCATGTAGGGGGGACTTTACCCCCTGATTCTCACTCTTATGTTTATCGAGCTGCCGATGAAAAACTTTATCAATATTTAAAAGCAGGTGAGTTTTGTTATATCTTAAATTCACGACAAATGGGAAAATCTAGCTTACGTGTAAAAACTATGCAGCGAATGCAAAAAGAAGGATTCATTTGTTTAGGTATTGATATGACTGAAATTGGCAGTATCAATATTACCGATGAAGAATGGTATGCAGGACTGCTTGATAGCTTAATTAATGGTCTGGAAATTGTCAATATATTTTTAAAACAAGGTAATTTTGATTTAAATGATTGGTGGGAAGAACATTACCTATTATCGCCACTACAACGTTTTGGTAAATTTATTGAAACGTTACTACTTCCCTTAAATAAAAATTTAATTATTTTTATTGATGAAATTGATAGTATTTTACCTTTACCTTTCAAGGAAGATTTCTTTGCTTTTATTCGGGCTTGTTTTAATAATCGTCAAGAAAAACTTATTTATCAAAGAATTACTTTTGCTATTTTTGGGGTCACAACGCCTTCTGATTTAATTGGCGATAAAGGGCGAACGCCTTTTAATATTGGTAAAGCGATTGAATTAACAGGGTTTGAATTACCTGCGGCATTATCCTTAGGTAAAGATTTTACTGTTAATGAAATGGTGACCACTGCTTTATTAGCTGAAATATTAATTTGGACGGGAGGGCAACCTTTTTTAACCCAAAAAGTTTGCCAATTAGTCGCTAACTCAACTATTGATAATCCTAAAGAGATCAAAGATTTAATTCAAATCAATATTATTGATAATTGGGAATCTCAGGATACTCCGCAGCACTTTAAAACCATTAGCGACCGTATAAAAGCAAATCAACAAGTCGCAGCTGAATTATTAGGTGTGTATCAACAAATTGTCATCAAAGGTCAAATAAAAGCAGATAATAGTTATTCGCAAATGGTATTACGCTTAACAGGGATTGTTGTTAAACGAAAAGCAAAATTGATAGTTTACAATCGTCTCTATGCACAAATATTTAATCTTGAATGGGTTGAAAATGAATTAGCCAACTTGCGTCCTTATTCTCATGCACTAACAAGTTGGGAATTTTCAGAACGTAAAGATAACTCACGTTTACTCATCGGTAGATCTTTAGATGATGCTTTAGCATGGGCGCAAAATAAGAACTTAGCCCCCTCAGATTATCAGTTTTTAGATGCTTGTCGAGAAGGGGTTATTCAAGAACAACAAAAAGAAACCCAACGTTTTAAGGTTTTTTCAACGATTAGCTCATTACTTTTTATCATCGCCCTTCTTAGTACAGGCTTTGGTCTCATGCAGTGGCAACAAGCTAAAAAAAGCACCCAAGAGGGCTTAAAAACCCAATCATTATTTTTAGCAGATTTAGCCGGTCAGCAAATAGAAAAAGGCGATCAAATCACAGCCATGTTATTAGCTTTAGAGGCTTTACCAAAAAATATAGATACCCCCCATCGCCCCTATGTTCATCAAGCTTATAGCGCGCTTTACAACGCCACTATTCGAAAAAAAGAACGCTTGCATTTACAATATAATGAGGTTGTCACTACCGCCGCCTATAGTATTAATGGCAAAACTTTAGCCGTTGCATTAGCCGATGGGCGTGTTTATCTAATTGATAAAAAAAATGGAAAAATACTTCGTATGTTTCAAGCGCATAAAAGCTCAATTAGCAGCATTGTTTTTAGTCCTCAAGGAGATAAAATTCTAACCGCATCAGATGATAACACTGCAAAATTATGGGATTTATTAGGACAGGAATTAACCCTTTTTAAAGGACATAAAGCGGTTGTTATTAGTGCAATATTTAATTCTAAGGGCGATACAGTTTTAACTGCATCAGATGATAATACGGCAAAACTTTGGGATTTAACAGGTCGTGAACTTGCCAATTTAAAAGGACATTATGGCTGGGTTAAAAGTGCTGTATTTAATTTATCAGGTGATAAAGTACTTACCTCATCAAGTGATAATACGGCAAAACTATGGGATTTAACGGGTAAAGCACTCGTTACATTTACAGGTCATCAGGGAACGGTATCTAGTGCAATATTTAATCATTCGGGTGATAAAATTCTTACAGCA
Organism: Methylococcaceae bacterium; assembly: GCA_030626845.1. Taxonomy (GTDB): domain Bacteria; phylum Pseudomonadota; class Gammaproteobacteria; order Methylococcales; family Methylomonadaceae; genus WTBX01. Next base: position 6,507 of record DAOUTG010000053.1, on the reverse strand, counting down.
TCTTGGGATAAAACGGCTATTTTATGGAATCTAAACGGTAAAAAACTAGCGCATTTTAAAGCGCATCAAAATAAAGTGAGAAAAGCCGTATTTAGCCCACTTGATGATAAAGTTTTAACCGCATCTGATGATGGAACAGCAAAATTATGGAGTATCAAAGGAAAAGAGCTAGCTGATTTTAAAGGGGATCAAGGACGAATACTCAATATTTCTTTTAACCCAACAGGAACTAAAGTTTTAACCGCATCAAATGACAGTACTATTAAACTATGGAATTTAACAGGTCAAGAATTAAGTAGTTTTAAAAGTCATAAAAATGCTATTTCAAGCGCAATGTTTAATCCGACTGGGGATAAAATTTTTACAACATCAGTTGATAACACCGCAAAATTATGGGATTTAAGTAATAATCAACTGATTAACTTTCTAGGGCATCAGCAGACGGTTTTTACCGTGAAATTTAGCCCTTTAGAGGATAAAATTTTAACAGCCTCTGCTGATAACACAGCTAAGTTATGGGATTTATCTGGCAAACAATTGATTAACTTTAAAGGACATCAATACGATGTTATTAGTGCGGTATTCAATTCGGCTGGAGATAAAGTTTTAACCGCTTCAAAAGATAAAACGGCAAAATTATGGGATCTCAACGGGAAAAATATTGTTACCTTTAAAGGTCATCAAAGCTGGTTAAGAAGTGCCATATTTAATCCTGTTAATAATAAAATTTTAACAACTTCAGATGATAACACCGCAAAATTATGGGATTTAACGGGTAAAAACCTTGTTAGCTTTAAAGGGCATAAAGGGGCGGTTACTAGTGCGCGATTTAATCTTATGGGAGATAAAATAATTACTATTTCAAGTGATAATACCGCAAAACTTTGGGATTTATCAGGACAAGAGCTTGTAACTTTCATTGGTCATATAGCCCCTGTGGTTTCTGTGATGTTTAATCCTGAAAATGATAAAATTCTTACAGCATCCGATGATAATACCGCAAAATTATGGGACTTAACAGGAAAAGAATTAATCACTTTTAAGGGGCATAACGATTGGGTTTTAACGGCTGTTTTTAATCCGCGTGGTGATAAAGTTCTCACCGCCTCAAAAGATGAAATGGTCAAATTATGGGACTTAGAAGGTCATGAACTGGCAAATTTAAAAGGTCATCAGGGAGCGGTTAGAAGTGCGATATTTAACGAAACGGGTGATAAAATCCTTACAGCTTCTATAGATCATAAGGTAAAATTATGGGATTTACAAGGACAAGAATTGGTAAGTTTTGAAGGTCATAACAAGGCTATTCGTGCGGCTATTTTTAATTCCTTAGGTGATAAAATTCTCACCGCCTCTGAAGATACGACCATAAAATTATGGTCATATTCTTTTAATCCTCAAGCTTTAATCAATTTTGCTAATGAAACAGTCACCCGTCAGCTAAGTGAGCTACAAAAAAGACAGTTTTTTTTAGAGTTCGAGAATAAGTGATACTGGTATATTCACGGCTAAAATGATTAAATGGTCATTAGTTAAACCAAAAATAATAAAATTTTATTAAGTAGGGGTATATATGTCAGAAGTATTTTTTATTTTAACCACTGTTTTTGTGGCTTATGTTATTTTTTCTGTTGTTAATGACGAAAAGAAAAAATCACAAAAAGAGTCGCAAACAAAAAATTCAGTCCAGTCTACAAAGCCTGCTACAACAGAGGTAAAAGTAACTGCGCCCAACATAACTTCAACCAGCAAGGACACCCTAGTGACTGCTCAAAAAAACTTAGGGGTAGAATCTGGAAATATTCGCAATCCTAACACAGGCGAAGTGACTAAAATCCCGAATAATTATTGGTTTAGTAAACGCTGGATAAAAGAAGCCTTAGTAAAAGAAGGTTTACTAGATAAAATTTATAAAAATAGTGAGCTTAATGATGAAGTGAATGCAAAAATAAAACAGGCCTTAGTAGAGTTAGAAGCAATAGAAAAATACCAGGCCTAATATGGATTGTATCCTAATTTATCACAAACCTATCGTAGAGACGTGATGCTTTGCGTCTCAAGGTTTTAATGTTGTCCCTGCGGGTTTGAAATTATGTAAATCAATACCGGTTTCCTTATTTTCCGATGCACACCCCCACATTAACGCCTCATCTTGATTAAAACGCTTACCTAATTGATAAGCAATCTGTGCTCGTGCCAATTCCACCCCTAAATAAAAAGCATGTCCTCCTTCATTTTCAACATTTAATTGAGGATATAAATCAAAGGGGTCTATGGCGGTATTTAAACCTTCACGATTATAAATATGAATCCCCTCTGCGCTGACTTGAATTCTAAAACTTGGGTCTTTAATATGAGCTGCAAATTCCTTAATTTCATCTAATTGATAAGGAAAGGGTGAATGCTCATGAAGACTCATTAAACCTGAATTAATATGTTTAGGCAGCGTATTATTTTCTTTAGCAGCAAACATAATACGTCGTGCTAAATCAGCTTCTTTAATCGCACAAACGGCATGATGACTTACTTCCGTAGTTAGTATATGATTAATATTTAATTCAGAACAAATGCCCATTAATAATGCGTTCATCCCCCCTGTATCTGCATGGGTTAATTCGGTAATATTGCCAACGCCCAACATCATTTCAACCTCAGGATGCTGCTGTCTAAATTGATGATAGCGTACGATAGAGTCTGTGAAACCAAAATGAATCGGATCTAAAATAGGGTCAACAATAAAATCACGCCCTTGTGTTTGTAAGTGATTAATCGCTTTATTTAAACTTTGTAAATTACCATGTTGAGCCGGAATTAAAATGGGGATACTTGCCACCTCATCAGCGACCCAGATACTTTCATTAGTTAAACTGAGCATATAATCTGCCCCTGCACCCGCGCCTCTCAGTAAATCATCGGTTGCTAATGAATCTACACTCACACTAAAACCTTCACTTTTTAAGGTGGTCACTATTTCTTCTAACTGAGGAAAAGGGGTATCAGGTAAACAGCCTATATCAATGACATTCGCTCCTTGGGATTGATAATAATAAGCGCGCTTTACGACAGCTTCTACCGACATATTAGGCGCATCAACAATTTCTGCAAAAATTTTAAGTTTATATTGGCTCAAATCAATTTTATGGGCTTGTTGACCAAAAAATTGAGGTAAATCTTTTAATTCTTTAGGCCCTCGCTCTACGGGCAAGCCTAATGTTTTTGATAAAGCGTTTAAATCACCTCGACAACGCCCTGGAACTAAAATTTTATCGACATTAAAAGTCATGCCTTTCAAACGTCGTGCAATCATGTCTGCTGTCATTAAGGCAGCCACTTTTAAGCCTAATTGATGAATTTCATAACTAAATTCTGGTTGCATTTTCTCCAAAATTTGCTGTAATTGTTTTATCGCCAATTTTCCTGTTAAAAAAAGAATTTTTTCACTCATACGATAAATTTTAAACGTTGGTTAACTGCTATTATCAATTCATCAACACTCTCGACAACATGAGTATGTTCAAACTCACGGATTTTTGCTGTCCCTTCCAAATCAATTTTACGGGGATAAACCATGACTTTTCCTCCAGGGGCTGTTGTTTCCATCTCAGGGGCAATATCACAAGGGTAAACAAGGCTTGTTACCCGACATTTTCCCGCTTGTGCATAAAGATTGGTCACTAATGAATCTGCAATACCGAGAACACATTTTGCAATCGTGTTAGAGGTTGTTGGTGCCATAACAAACGTATGGTAATAATTCTTATAAAATAGCCCGACAGGCGGTGCAGAGGCCGCCTTATCACGATAAATAGGCATCGTATCACTTAATTTTTTCATATTAACACCATACATTTTTAATACTTCCTCACCCGCAGGACTGATATAAAGATCTAGATTATCTAACGTTAAAATAAATTCTAAGCACTCTTCTATATAGTGACCTGAGCCAGTTATTGCCCAAGCTAAACGCGGTTGCTGCATAATGATCTCAATAAATAATGATAAAAGTGAGTTATTATACGCGAATCAATCTTTTATTTTTAAGGTGCTGGGAGTTTTAACCTATGTTCAATACGTTTGAAAAACCATTAATTATGGGAATTCTAAATGTCACGCCAGATAGTTTTTCTGATGGTGGACGTTATCATCAGTGTGAAGCAGCTTTAGTGCAAGTTGAAAAAATGATAACAGAAGGGGCTGATATTATTGATATTGGCGGTGAATCCACACGGCCTCAATCTATTTCAGTTTCCTCAGGTGAACAAATTGCCCGTGTTATTCCTGTTATTAAAGCCATTCGAGAAAATTTATCTGAAACGGTATTAATTAGTATTGATACGACATTAAGCACCGTTGCAAAGGCGGCTTTAGCTGCGGGAGCTAATCTCATTAATGATATATCAGGGGGACATAATGACCCCCAAATATTAACGGTGGCTTCCGAAGCTCATTGCCCTATTATTTTAATGCACATCCAAGGCACACCACAAACCATGCAGGATAATCCTTATTATGATGATGTTGTCAGTGAAGTGTTAGAGAGTCTCGCTCGTAGTGCTAATAATGCTTTAGCAGCAGGTGTAAAAAAAGAAAATATTCTCATTGACCCAGGTATAGGTTTTGGCAAAAGAAAACAGGATAATATTGACTTACTAGGCCATTTAGAACAATTTGTCGCTACGGGTTTTCCCGTATTATTAGGCACCAGTCGTAAGCGTTTTATGGGGAGTATTTGTGATGTTTCAGAACCCAATGCTTTAATTACAGCCACGGCTGCCACAACCGCATTAGGGGTCATGGCAGGGGTGCAAATGTTTAGAGTGCATGATGTTAAAGAAAATCGTCATGCGGCAGATGTTGCATGGGCAATAAAAAAAACAAAAATATAGCCCTTCTTTTTTATCCCATAGGATTGATTAAATCAGCAGGTGAACGAACAGTCACACCGGGTTTATTCAACACATGCGTGTAAATCATCGTAGTAGACACATCCGAATGACCTAATAATTCTTGAACGGTTCGGATGTCATACCCCTGTTCTAGTAAATGCGTCGCAAAAGAATGGCGTAAGGTATGAGAACTGACCCGTTTTAAAAGATTAGCATCAGTAGCCGCCTGTTTGATTTTCTTTTGCAAACTGGTTTCATGAATATGATGTCGGCGAACAGCACCCGAACGAGGGTCAGAGGAAATTCGACTGGCAGGAAATAAATATTGCCAGCGAAGCTCCTTAGCCGCATTAGGAAATTTTCGGTTTAAAGCATCAGGCAAATAAACTTGACCATGATTATGATGTAAATCATGCTGGTGCTGAATTGAAACAAATTCAATTTGTTCAAGTAATTGAGATTGATAGCATTCGGGTAAAGGGACTAAGCGATCTTTATTACCTTTCGCATTACGAATAACAATTTGTTGATAACCGACATCAATATCTTGAACACGTAAACGAATAACCTCCATTAATCGCATTCCTGTCCCATATTGTAAGCCTGCAAGAAGATAATAAAGCCCCTGCATCTGACCTAATAAAGCCCGTATTTCAGTAGTTGTTAACACAACAGGTAATTTACGCGCACGATTTGCTAATTTAAAGCCCTTAACATCCAAAGGTTTTTCTAAAACTTTTTTAAATAAAAACGACAAAGAATTTAAAGCAATAGATTGCGTATTTGAGGCGACACGACGTTCCACAGCAAGATGGTTAAGGTATTTAGTTGCATGGTCATCATTCAAATCAATTGCATTAATTGTTGGATGAAATAATAAAAATCGTTTAACCCAATCAGCATAAGTTTGCTCCGTTCTAATTGCATAGTTTCCCGCACGTAAACTAAAAATCAATTTCTCTAATAATAAACTATGTGAAGGATTTGATAATGTTTTGGTAATATTTATCTGACTAAACGGTTTTTTTGGTAGCTCAGAATAATCACGAACTACAGTAGGATGGTTGTCAGGTAACTTTTTAGAAGCCGTTTGCCAATAATCCCAGTCGAACTGTTTTGCCCAAAGTAATTGATTAAGCGAAATTAAAAAAAGTTTCAAAGCATGTAATAATTGGCGAAACTGCCAAGCGGTTAGTTTAGTTTTTTCGTCTATATCTTGTAAAAAATGGTTAATATGCTTTGCTTTAATGGATAAAATGGAATCATTCAATAACTCATTACGCGAATGATTTAACGATTGAAAAAAGAACAAGAAATTCTTAATCCATTTTGTATAATAGTGATGCTGGTTTTGAGGGATATTATTTTTTAATAAAATAAGGTAAAACTTATCCCAGTCTGGTGTAATCATAAATAAGTTAGAATAAAGTTGACATTTGGAAAAGATAAAGGTACTGTATCATAAATATAACATAGGCAGAAATCTAACTATCTTTAAAATTGAGGTTTCTGTCTATCAAACTGTTAGGATTCGTCTATGGATTTAAATAAAATACGAAACCAATATAGAAAAAAACTATGGATAGAGTTTCGTGAAGAAATTATTGAATTAGACGGCTAT
>DAOUTG010000015.1 GCA_030626845.1 Methylococcaceae bacterium | reverse complement strand
TCGGTTCAAAAAGAAAATGAGCCAGAAACTGTTATAACAGAAAAAATTTCGCTCAATATTGCTAATAATCTTGAACAAGCAAGTCGGTTGTTTCCTGAAAAAACAGCATTAATTTTTGAAGAACAAGCATTTACCTTTGAAGAACTCAATAATATCAGTAATCAAATTGCAACAGGATTATCACAATTAGGGATTAAACGCGGTGAGCGAGTGGTATTATTTTTACCTAATAGCTCTGAATTTATTAGCAGTTATTTTGCTATTCAAAAATTAGGCGCGGTTGCTGTTATTGTGAACCCTGCTCTGACTGCTAGAGAAGTGAGCTATATTGTTAATGATAGTGGTGCAATTGCTTTAATCACTACCGAGAATTTACGAAAGGCTATTAATAATGAGGACGTATTACAGTTAGTTCATATTTTAATTACTGAAGGTGCGGTTAAAGGCGATATTTCTTTAGCCAATCTTATTAATCAAAGCGCAGTTAATTTTAAAACTGAAGTGATGAAAGCTGATGCCCCTTCAGCGATTCTTTATACCTCAGGGACAACGGGATTTCCTAAAGGCGCGGTTATTTCCCATGGTAATATAATTTTTGATGCGCGTACAACCGCTTATTTATATCGAATGCAGCCTGATGACCGGGTGCTGTTGTTTTCACCGTTATCGCATAGCTTTACCCTCAGTGCGGGTTTAAATACCTGTATGGCCACGGCGAGTACGATTATTTTACATCGTGATTTTGAGCCGAATGCGGTGATTAACTCAATTACTGAGCATAAGATTAGCTGTTTTTATGGCTCAACGCCTGTTTATTCAGTTTTAGTTGAAAAAGCCAGTTTAGAACAAATGCAATCAGTACGTTTTTATATTTCTGGAGGAACGGCAATGCCTTCAGAGTTAGCTCAAAAATGGCAACAAAAATTCAAACAAACGATTAATATATCTTATGGTTTGACCGAATGTTCACAATGTTGTTTTAATCATTATTTAAAACCTAAAGCAGGGGCAGTAGGTGCTGCTGTAGAAGGTGTTGAAATAAAGGTTGTTGATGAGGATGGAGAATCGGTTGCTGTAGGGCAATCGGGCGAACTCGTGGTTAAAAGTCCCAAAATAATTTTAGGTTATTGGAATCGCGCGAAAGAAACTGCTGATGCGATTAAAGACGGCTGGTTTTATACAGGAGATATTGGCTATAAGGATATAGACGGTTATATTTTTATTAATGACCGTAAAAAAGATATGCTTAATGTCGGTGGGCAAAGTATGTATCCTTCCGAGGTAGAAGCTATTTTAGCAGAGCATCCTGCGATTGCCGAAGTGGCTGTTTATGGTATTCCTGTTGCGGTGATGGGGGAGCAGGTTTGTGCAGCGGTTGTTTTGCAATCAGGGCAAAAGGCAGATGAAACCGAAATTATTGATTATTGCCAAGGATTAATGGCAGGTTATAAAATTCCTTCTACGGTTAATTTTATAGCGGCTTTGCCAAAAGCAAAATCAGGAAAAATACTGAAACGCGTGTTACGTGAACAAGTCGATTTGGGTTTGCAAGCACCCCCTAGTGGAACAACCAATAGCGAATCATTATCAGTCGAATTAATTCAACAATGGATTATGGAATGGTTATCAAAGCAGTTTAAATTAGCGATTGAAGAAATTCAAATAGATAAAGCTTTTACTGAATATGGGTTGACTTCAATTTTAACAATGAAATTAATGCGAGATTTAGGTTCACGCTCAGAACGAGCCGTTGATCCTGTGGTTGCTTGGCATTATCCTACGACTGAATTATTAGCTAATTATTTGGTAAAAATATGGAATTTATCTTCTGACGCTGAAATACCAAAAATTCAAAAGGTGGCAAGAGATCAAGCTATGCCATTGTCTTTTTTACAAGAAGAAGTTTGGTTTAACTGTCAATCACAAGACAATAATAAACTTTGGAGTCGGCTTAATTTTTGGAAGTTAACAGGAACAATTGATATTCAATGTTTACAGAAAAGTATCAATGAATTAATTCAGCGTCATGAAAATTTACGGGTTAATTTTCCATTAAAAGATGGTTTTCCCCTACAACAAATTGTGTCTAAGTTACGATTTTACTTGCAAGTGATTGATTTGAGTTTTATCTCAGAGCCAGAACAAACAGAAGAAGTGGATGATTTGATTTTGCAAGAAACACAACAACCGCTTGATTTAATCAATAGTCCTCCGTGGCGGGTAAAATTAATACGCCTTAACGATAAATCTCATATCTTATGGGTTTACATTCATCATATTATTATGGATGCAAGTTCCATGGAAATATTTTTTCGTGACTTATTTAAATTATATGAAATAAATTTATTGAAACAAGATTCATCTTCATTATTACCGCTATTACCAATTCAATATGCGGATTTCGCACATTGGCAGCGTGCGTGTTATAGCAAGAAAAAACTAACCGAGTGCCTTAAATATTATCAGGAATTATTCCCTGTTGACTTACCTCGATTAAATTTAATCACAGATAAACCTAGAATAACTAATGGTTCTACCTTTCCTGCCGCCATTGAGGGATTTCAGCTTTCAGCTAAATTAACCGATGATTTAAAAGCCTTAAGCCAGCAACGAGGAATAACCTTATTTATCAGCTTATTTTCTTTATTAGCAGCATTACTTTATCGTTATACTGGAAATAAAGAAATTGTTATTGCAGTCCCCATGAGTAAACGGTTTCATCAAGAAACAGAATCTATATTTGGGGATTTTTCGGGACAAATAGTCATACGTATTAGTTTCAGTGACTCATTAACCTTTTCAAATTTATTAAATCAAACACAGCTTGCACTTCAATCGGCACTTACTCATCAAGAATTAACTTATAAGCAAGTTATAAAAGCTTTAGATGAAAAAGAACCCAAGGATTTAAACTATCAGATGCCTTATCAAGTCATGCTCAATTTATTACCTACACCAGTAACAGAAATAAGAAGTGCAGGTATTATAGCTTCACCTATTGAAGAAAATATTAGAGAAAAGATGTTTTTGGATTTAGCGATGCCGATATGGGAAGAAAAGCATGATGAAGGTAATGTCTTGAAAGCAAAATTTAGATATAGAAGTGATTTATTTGAAACCTCAACAATCTTAAAAATGATAGCAAATTTCAACGTATTATTAAATACGATGATTACTAATCCAGAGCAGTTAATTAAACCTGTTGATTTAAATATTTAGGAAATTTACCAATGTCGGAAACGCAAGAAATTACCACGCTAAGTGATTTAATTGTGGCTTATTTAGAACAAATTGGGGTGGAATACGTATTTGGTATTGCAGGGGGGCATGTTGCTTCACTTTATGAATCATTATATCGTAGCGAACAGCGTGGAAAAATACGCACTATCATGAATATTCATGAAACAGGGGCGGCATTTATGGCCGCAGGTTATGCTTTAGAGACAGGAAAGTTAGGGGTTTGTCTAACAACCGCAGGGCCTGGAGCGACAAATATTGTGACAGGGGTTGCAGAAGCTTATGCCGCTCACGCGCCTTTATTAGTGATAACAGGACAAACGGCATTAGCGACCGCAGGGAAAGGGGCGTTACAAGAATGTACGCCTTATCAAGGTAATTTTCCCGATATTATTGATAGTATCGGGATGTTAGAGCATTGTACTAAATATAATTCACTAATTACTCATCCAAAACAGTTACAAGGAAAATTAGCGACTGCATTGATTAGCGCGCATCAACCGCTACAAGCCCCTGTTCATTTGGGGATTCCCGCGGATATTCTTCGCGCACCTTGTTCAGAGGCATTGGCTTATCCTAATTTATCAACTTTAGTCACAAAAGCGGCAACGACTTCTACTATTGATAATAGGGCAGTCACTGAACTCTCAGATATTATTATCGAGGTGTTAGCAAAAAATAAAAAAGTGGCTTTGTTTATAGGCTATGAATGTGATGGGGCAACTGAAACCATAATGCAATTTGCTGAAATGATTCACGCGCCTATCGTGACTTCTTTACGTGGTAAATCTAGAGTAAATCCTTATCACCCTTTATTTAAAGGGGTCTTTGGTGTGGGGGGGCATAAAACAGCACGGGATGCTTTGTTAGATGAATCAGTGGGTTTAATTTTGGCAGTAGGAACAAGTCTTGGACAAATGGGAACTAAGTCTTGGGATGGTATGTTAATGAATGAGAAATTAGTTCATATTCATCATTCAACCATTTATTTCCCCCGTTCACCGATGGCAAGATTACAGGTTCAAGGTAGGACAGGGGAGGTCTTTCAGCAATTGATAGCGACACTGAAAATTGATTTAACAGAAGGAAAATTAAATTCTCTTTGTTTTGATAATTCAAAATTAGATTATAAAGCAGGTGAGACTTGTGCTGCTAATTATTTACCTCCGCCTCAAATTCAATTAAATATTCCTGATGCTCATCAAAATAAAAGTAGTCCAATTAAACCGCAGCGATTAATGTATGAATTAATGCGACGGTTTCCTGCTGAAACTTTACTCTTAATTGATAATGGAACAGCCGTAGAGTGGACAGTTCATTATCATTTTTGGGCAAATTTTGAAAATTACCGAATGATAACCACAGGGCCTTGTTCAATGGGGTGGTCGCCAGGGAGTGCAATAGGAACGGCGTTGGGAAAAAGAGGAACGCCTGTTATTTCATTAGTGGGTGATGCGAGTTATTTAATGTATGGTCATGAAATTACCGTAGCGGTTACTGAAAAATTACCTGTGATTTTTATTATTTTAAATGATGGGTGTTATGGGGCAGTTAAACATAGAAATCATCAAATAGGAACAATACCTCTTGAATTTGCCGTCATTCCTACGGACTTTGTCATGATGGCAAAATCAGTGGGCGCAGAAGGTTATACACTTCGTAATCCAGAAGATTTTGATACCCTTGACTTCAAGGCGATTTGTCAACGTCAAGGGCCTACTGTATTGGATGTTTATATTGATGCTGATGAAGCCCCCCCAATTGACCAGTAAAAGTTAGGAAAATATAAATGGCAAATAAAAACCCGTTATTAAGTCAAATGTCCTCAGATAACTCAAGCTTTGTTGATTTTATTGAAAATAAATTGATGAAGATTATCAAGGCTTATCAGGAAAAACATTCGCGTCCTGTGTATACGATGAGCTTTGGTTATACCAGTCATCCTTTACCCGCAACGGCTGTTAAGGCGATGAGTGATTATAGTTTAGGCTTAGGCGAGGCTGAAACTTACACTAGTTATGAACCTGTGACAGGTAATAATGAATTAAAACAAGCACTGACGAATCGTTATCAACAAAAATTCACCGTTGCACTTGATGTTGATGAAATATTTATTACGGATGGCGCTCAATTAATTTGTAGTGCCATTCAAGAATTATTTTCTCAAGACAGTGTTATTGCTTTGCAAGACCCAGGTTACCCTGCCTTTATTGAAGGGATTAAATTAACAGGACGGCGTTATTTAAGTTTGCCCTGTTATGAAGAAAATGGTTTTATTCCAAAACCTCCTAAAGAAAAAGTTGATATTTTATGTTTATGTTTTCCTAATAATCCTACTGGGCAATCGGCTACGTTTGAGCAATTGCAAGCCTTTGTTGATTACGCACTTGAAAATCAGGCGGTTATTATTTTTGATGCGACTTATCAATCTTTTATTAGTACCGAAAATATACCACGTTCTATTTACGAAATAGAAGGGGCAAAAAAGTGTGCGATAGAAATTAGCTCTTTTTCTAAAGAAGCGAGTTTTACAGGATTACGAGTGGGTTGGTGTATTATTCCTAAAACCTTGATGATTAAAGATTCTAAAGAAAATGAATTGCATAAAATGTGGTCAATGCAGCATCAAATAAAATATTGGGGACCATCTAATATTGCTCAACGGGGGGCATTAGCTTTATTGTCTGAAGAAGGACAACAAGAGTCCCAAGCGATTGTTGATTATTATTTACAGAATGCAAAGTTGTTACGTCAAGGTTTGAAAAGTTTAGGTTTACGGTGTTTCGGGGCAGTAGATAACCCTTATCTATGGGTTAAAGTGATTGCAGAAATGGATGAATGGGAATTTTTCGAGTACTTAATGCACCATACAGGATTAGTGGGGACCCCTGGTTCAATGTTTGGTCTAGCGGGAACGGGGTATTTACGCTTAAGTGCTTTTGGTTCACGCGAGGAAATAGTAAGGGCTATGAATAATTTGCCTGCGTCATTTCCTGATGAAATAGGCTAATAAAATGGAAAAAGTATTATCGCCTTTAGAGGTTAAACAATTAGTTGAAGCTATACGACAAGGGGGCTGTTTAGAAAAGTTATCTATTATTGATAAAGTGGCACAAGAAACATGTTTTGAAACTTTTTTAGGGCGCTGGCAAGTAGTTTATACGCGTTTTCAGCAAAACCCTATCGGTGAATTAAGTTATCGGGATGTGATATTTTATTTTAAAGAAGCGGTTCTAACGAAGATAAGAAAATATTTATCTACTGAGGGGAAGGATAAACAAGCGGTCATTGCGATTGAATTTATGCTTTATCCTCAAGGGGCTTTGCAAATTCAAAAAAAACGTTTATTTCATAGACGAAAACCCCAGCAAGTACCATTACTAGAGTCTTCTCTGCACCCTGAATTTGACCGCCCTTTGTTTATTGTTTCAGCCCCTCGTTCAGGAAGTTCTTTATTATTTGAAAATTTATCCAAATTTGAAGAAATATGGAGTATTGGTCAAGAAAGCCACGACATTGAAATGGATATAAACTATTTACATCCGAAAGCGCATGATTATAAATCTAATCGCTTAACTGAGGCTTCTTCGGCGGTTGCTACTGACGTAAAACACTGGTTTGCAAAGCGATTACAAAATAGCGAAAAAACAGCTTATACTAAAATTGAAAATCCACCTAAAAAAATTAGATTTTTAGAAAAAACTCCTAAAAACTCACTCAGAATTCCTTTTTTAAAACAAGTATTTCCTCAAGCACGGTTTATTTTTCTTTATCGTGATCCGCTTGAAAATATCAGTAGTTTATTAGAATTCTGGCGTTCTAGTCGCTTTTTAACTTATAAAGATATGCCTCGTTGGTCTCACAAAGAATGGTATGGTTTATTGCCGCCTAACTGGGAAAGTTTAAAAGATAGCTCACTGGCGGAAATTGCCACTTATCAATGGCGGATGGCTAATCAAACAATTTTAAATGATTTGAGTGATTTAACTGAAAATGCGTATTGTTTTGTGACTTATAAAGAGTTAATTGAACAACCTAGAAAGACTTTTCAACGGCTGAGTTCTTTTGCACAATTAACTTGGAGTGATGAGATAAATCAATTATTTTCACAACCTTTACCTTTATCAACGATGGTTATTTCACCGCCTGTAACGGATAAATGGCGACAATATGAAGCGGAAATAAGCCCTTATTTATCAAGTCTTGCAGGTTTAATAAAGCAATTAAGGAATGAAAATTTATTAATTTGACTGTTTTTAAGGTTGTAATTTCCACTGTTGCCAGGGGCTTGATAAATCCCAATCTGAATTAAGGTAAGCAATAGGTTTTAGTGCTAATGGTAAGGTTTCTCGCTCGAATTGTAGTTTAGTGGCAACGGTATATAAAATATTTTTATTAAGTGCCGAGGCTTTAATAAGCTTGATATGGCGTATTTGCGACATTGAATCTAATGCTGTTACAAGTGAAGTAAAATACTTATTTTTTTGGCTGTTAGGGTCATTAACACTATAACTGTCTAATAGGGCATGATAGCGAATTTTATAGCAGTATTTATGCTTAATCAGTATGTTATTCCATAAGGTATTTATTTGTTCTAATTTAATTTTTAAACACCAGGTTAAGGCTATACTACTTTGAATTGCCTCGGTTGCGATAGGACTGAGATGATAATCAACATCTGCTTTAAGTTGATACCCGTGAGCATTTTTCTCAAATTTTACCGCTTTAATTTGTGTTGAAAATTCACCCGTTAGTAAAGGAGGTGAAAATAAACTAATGAATAAAAACAGGCATAAAATAAAGCTCACAAGTCGTTAGAATTCTCTTCTTCTGTTAAATGTGGTAATCTTTTTCGGTCTCTTAAATTTTTAGGCTCTAACATCGCTAAGGGTAACAAGGTATGACCTAAACCTAAGGTGAAAACACTGGCAAATAATAAAGAAGATCTTATTAATCCCAATGGATATATAATGGTTAAGGCAATATTGCCAACCCCATAAGCAGTCCAGAATAATAGGCTGTTTTTTAGCCCTGAATTAAGTCGTTTTGCTATTTCAAATAATTTATTAAGATGACATAAATTACCATCCAGAAAAACAATTTGTGCCATATCCGTTGCAATGGAAGCCGCCCCTGATAAAGAAATAGAAACATCCGCTTTTTGCATGGCTAAAGTATCATTAATTCCATCACCAATAAAACAGACCTTATGTCCTTGTAGTTGTAACTGTTCAACAATGGCCGCTTTTTCTTGAGGTAATACCTCATAAAAATAATCATCAATTCCTAAATTTTCGGCTAAATCTTGTGTAGGTTGTTGGTGGTCACCAGAAACAATGATAATTTTTTTAATGCCTTGTTGACGTAATAAGCCAATAATTTGAGGGACTTCGTCACGGGTATTAGCCTGTAATTCAATACAGCCTACGACATTATCATTAATTGCAATGAAAACAGCACTTAAATTAGCCTCATGGGGGATTTTAATCCCTTCTTTTTGCATAAAGCGATGACTACCGACCTGAATTAATTGTCCTTCTAATTGAACGACAATACCATGCCCCATTTTATAATAAGCTTCATCTACTTGAGGAAGTTCAAGTTCCCGATTGTTAGCTTCATTGATAATTGCTTTTGCAATCGGGTGGGTTAAACGAATTTCTGCCGCGGCAGCATAGGTTAAAATTTGATTCTCAGTTAAATCACTAAAGGAGTGAATATTTGCAACCACAGGATACGCTTCTGTAAGCGTTCCTGTTTTATCAAAGAGGACGACATCGACTTTACCTAAAGACTCTAACGCTCTACCATCTTTAATTAAAATACTATGACAGGCAATTAAAGTCATATAATTGGACGTTTGCATTGAAGTCATTACTTGAATGGTATTAGTGGGTGCACCAAATAATAAAGTAGTTGCTGAACTTAAGCCGAGAAAAGGAATAGAAACAAGACTTGCTGTGAGTAAGGGTAGAGTGCTTTTATTTGCCCAATACTCGCCTTTCAATTGTAAACTAGTTTTAAAATCAGTGGTGTTCTTTAAAATTTCAGTCAATTGAGAAGCCGTGGTGTCAGTTCCTGTTTTTTCTACGCGAATATGAAGTTCACCACTAATAATCAACGTTGCTGCAAATACATCGTCTGCGAGTTCTTTTTCAGCGAGGATAGGCTCTCCTGTTAAATTTTGTTGATCAATGGAGGCACAACCTTTTATAATAACCCCATCAACAGGGATGATTTCGCCTGTTTTAACGACCACAATATCATTGATTTGAAGATTTTCTAGTTCAATTTGAATTTCTACTTGTTCACGCATAACCCAAACTTGACTGGATTGTTGAGAAAAAACACTGCTTAAAGCTTGGGTAGATAAATCTTTACTACGCATAACCATTTGGCAACTTAAATGATAAACACAAGTTTGTATTGCCGCGACTAATTGCACCCCTGTCCCTAAGCTAACTATGCTGACAATAGCTGATAAGGTATCGCTTTTGAGCTTACGTTCTTCGATAAGCGAATATTCTGCACGTCTTAAGACAGGTAATGTACTATAGGCTACTACGGCAAAAGTAATTAATCTAAGGGGGGGGTATAAAAAGGTTATAAGACTTAAAATAACAGCATTACTACTGACACGAACATAATGTTGCTGTTTCTTCGGGTCATCTAAAATGACTAATAGAGAATCATTATCAACTATTTTTTGTTTATTTTTATAATTTTTATAGTGTTCTTTTAAGCGTAAGCTAGTATAAACACCTAAAATGATAAATGTATCAATAATTAACATAATTAAACCTCTTCTGAATTTATATTTAAGGGTAAGGATAACCTAAAACATGACTTACGTGTCATTCTAAAACAGTTTTTAGAAAATTCCCTCTATTTTTAAGACTACAAATATTAAATGAGTAGCCTTATTTTTGTATGCTTAATACAAGGATTAATCATTGAAATTATTAGACCTTCTCGAACAAGAGTCAACTATTCCTGTTCATAAAGTTATTATAATGGCAGTTGTGACAGGACTGGCGAATAGTCTTTTACTTGCTATTGTCAATCATGTTGCTGACTTTATCGCAAATAAAGAAGCTATCACACAATATTTTTTTATGTATCTTATTGCGTTTATATTATTTTTATATGGACAATGGTACTGTTTATCAACAGCGGTATCACTCATAGAAGAAGCATTAGCGAGTTTAAGAACCCGTCTTTCAAATAAACTTCGTAAAGTTGACCTGTCTTTTTATGAACAAAAAGGAGAAAGTATTCTTTACAATCGTCTGACCAATGATAATGCGCTTTTATCGCAGGCTATTCCACGCATTATTATGGCAGCACAATTTGTCACACTGATTGTTTTTTCACTTATTTATATGGCATTTATTTCCTCTATTAGTTTTTTCATTACTCTAATTGGGTTAATTATAGGATATTTTTTTTTTTTAATACAGAAGAAGAAAATAAAGCATTCTATGATGGGGATTATTAATCATGAAACAGAGTATTTTGAATCGCTTTCACATTTACTTAATGGGTTTAAAGAAATAAAGATTAATCAAGAAAAAAGTGATCGGCTTTATGAAACGATTATAAAAAATGCAAAGGAAGCGAGAGACTTAAAAATATTAGGGGGAAAGGTTCAAGCAAAAACAGCAGGAATTGGGCGTATTTTAGTTTTTTCATTGATTCCTATTCTTATTTTTATTGTCCCTGTTTTTAATCATGAACAAACAATTAATATTTATAAAATAACGGCAACCATGTTATTTATTTATGGACCTATTACTATTATTTTTGATATCATCCCATTATTTACTCAAATTAATGTTATTTTAAAAGATGTTTCTAATTTGGAAGAAGAAATTGATGCCGCAATTCATCAAGATTCACATGATTTAAGTATATCTTATGCGGGGTTTAAGGAAATAGAGCTTAAAAATATATTATTTAGTTATCCAAAACAAAAAACAGCGGCTTCTTTTTCAGTAGGCCCTATTTCTGAAAAAATTACTGCGGGTGAACTTTTATTTGTTATTGGGGGTAATGGGAGTGGTAAATCGACTTTTTTAAAATTATTAGTGGGGCTATATTACTCTAGCGAAGGGGCTATTTATGTCGATCAAGAAATAATTGATGACAATAATTATCAAAATTATAGGGAGTTATTTTCCATTATTTTTACTGACTTTCATCTTTTTGATCGACTTTATGGCGTGGAAGAAATAGATGATAAGATTGTAAATTATTGGTTAAAGAAAATGTGGATGGATAAAATAACCCGTTTCAGAAAAGGACGATTTACTAATACTGACTTATCCACAGGGCAAAGAAAACGTTTAGCCTTTATAGCCGCAGTACTCGAAGATAAACCTATTTTAATTTTGGATGAATTTGCAGCAGATCAAGACCCTGATTTTCGACGATATTTTTATGAAGAAATTCTTCTTGAACTTAAAGAAAAAGGAAAAACCGTCATTGCTGTTACCCATGATGACCATTATTTTCATGTTGCTGATCGCGTTCTAAAGATGGATTTTGGACAACTCTTAAAAGTTGATATAATTAAAAAATAAAATGATTATTTTTCAAAAATATAGGGATTTTTAATGTTTATTTCATACAGTCATTCATTTATTTTTTTTCACGTTGCTAAAGTGGCGGGGATTAGTATTCGTCATGCCTTAGCCCCTTATACAATAGAGCCTAAGTGCTTCAAAATTAAACGTCCTCCCAAAGAAATTAATGGTCATATTAATCCCCTTTATAAAATGTGGGACTCTATGTTGATTCATGCAACGGTTAAGCAAACACAACAGGCGTTACCTGACGAATTTGAAAATTTTTATAAATTTGCTTTTGTTCGTAATCCTTGGGATTGGCAAGTTTCAATGTACCATTTTTTATTAAAAGAAAAAGAAAATCCTCGCTATGAAATACTTTGTGAATTAGGCAGTTTTAAGAACTATTTGGAATGGCTGCTTACAGAAGATAAACCTTATCCGAAAGGGGCAACTAAGTTACAAAAAACAATGTTAATAGATAAAAAGGGTAAAATTGCGGTGGATCAGTTAGGACGATTTGAAACCCTTAGTGAAGATTTTAATAAAATAACCGCTCAATTAGGTATTAATGCTTCGTTGCCTAAGTTAAATAATAGTAGTCATCGAGGTTATCAAGATTATTATAATGACTATACTAAGCAATTGGTGGCAACACATTTTGCAGAAGATATTGATTTATTTGAATATACATTTGATGGAACTTAATTCAAAACAACAATGGATAGTGAATTAATGAAAAAGCATCCCGATAAGCAACTTTTAAAAGAATTAACGACTTTCCAGCGCGTTTTATTAATTACCGATGGAACAGTAACTGAATTATTAGAACAATACCTGAATGAATCTATTAAAGTGGTCAAGCTTTATGAAAATATTGAAGAAGATTTGAATCAATTATCAGACCTTCAGCAAGAACTTATGCCTGCTGATGAGCGTGTATTTTTAAAAAGAAAAACCTTGTTACAAGGGCAAAATACCTTGAATAATTGGCTTTATGCTGAGTCAGTGGTAATTATTAATAATCTTGAAGTTAATTTTCGTACTGATTTATTAAATTCTCAAGAACCTATTGGTAAGCTCTGGGCGAAATATCGCTGTGAAACTTATAAAGTCATTGTGGGAGCAGGTGAAGAGCTAGCAAGCGAATTAGCAACGCATTTTAATATTTCAGCAAATGATAAAATGATCGCAAGAACTTATACCGTTTCCTCAAATAATAAGATCATTATGATTATTACTGAAAAATTTCCGTATCAATTCTTTCGTGGCGAATAAAAAATGACTTTTATTACGTTATTAGATCAATTACAGGGTTCTGAACTCGTTAAACAGCCTTGTTTAGGGGATACAGAAACACAGATCGCTTATACTGATTTAGCGGATTACTTTGATGTGCTTGAAAGTTATTTTCTTAAGCATGATATAAAAGTCACCGATTGTATTGCCTTTGAATGTGCGAATACTACTGCCGCACTGATTGTTTTGTTAGCCTTATTTTATCGGGGGCAACATTTTTTATTATTACCCTCAGAAGGTAATGCCTTAAAAGAGCCAGGTTTTAAACCTTGTATCCCTGCATTTTGTGATATTCATTTAACAGTCAACGGATTAAACTCAGCTTCAGGTTGTAAACCTGAAACTCTTGTTAAAGGGATGAATAGTTATCATAATCCTTTGTTTAATCAAGTGGCTTATCAACGCTTAGGTTTCTCAGAACCCAAGATTTTATTACGTACTTCAGGCAGTATGGGGGATGCAAAAATGGTTGTATTTACCCATGATAAATTATTAGCTAATGCACAAAATTGTGTCAGTCGTTTTGACTTAAATGAAGATTCACGCGTTACCCTTGCCGTCCCTATTTTTCATCTTTATGGTTTGGGCGCAGGACTTATTCCTGCATTAATCGCAGGGGCTTTTATTGATTTACAAGCGGATACTAATATTTTACGTTTTATGGATCATCAACGCCGTTTTAAACCCAATGTAGTTTATTTGAATCCAACGCTTTGTGCGATGTTAGTTAAAATGCGGCGAAAAAGTCAACAACCTTTTAAGCAAACCATTAGTGCAGGGGCGGCTTTAGCAACAACGCTTCATCAGCAATATCAAACGTATTTTGGCACGCTGACTAATCTCTATGGTAGTACTGAGATGGGGGCTGCTGCCACTACAACGAATGAACAAACAACCTCGCTTTACCCAATGTCGGGTGTTGAAATAACGATTGATGATAATAAGCGTCTTTATTGCTCACATTCTTATGGTTTTAATGGGTATATTAATAGTCAAGGTGAAGCAGTCGCAATTAGTATTTTACCTTATGCTACGGGTGATATTGCCAAGCCTTTAGATAAAGATTGTTTTGAACTGATTGCAAGAGAAGCCAATAGCTGTAATCGTGCAGGTTTTTTAGTTCAGTTTAATGATATTGAACATGTGTTATTAGACATTGATGCGATTATTCAAGTATTGGTATTAAACAGCGATGAAGAAACGCTGCGAGGGAAAAAATTATATGCGTTTTGTCAATTAGATTATGGATTCACTTATACTGAAAACCAAGCTAAACTTATTCGTCAAGTCTGTTTTAATGAGCTACCCCGGTATGCTGTACCTGATGAAATTATTTTGCGTCAATCGTTACCTTTATTAGCGAATGGAAAAATAGATCGTCAAGCACTTAAACAATCTATTACTGCTTAGAAATCCAATAGTTTTGGTAACCTCTTAATCTAATGATTTCCCATTGATGCTATGAAAAATAAGGTTAAATTTAAAATAATAATAAGCTTATTGGCTTTAGTGATAATTTTAGTGATGGTCACGAGGTATTTTTTTATGCCGACTAAAATAGACGTTATGACTGTGGTTCAACCTAAGCAAGCCCCTGATTTTATAAATAATAATTTATGTACAGAATGTCATACGGAGCAAACACAGCGTTGGTTAGGCTCAGATCATGAAAAAGCAATGCAAGTGGCTAATAAGCAAACAGTACTGGGGGACTTTAATAATGTTTTATTTACAGATGCGGGTGTAAAGAGTCATTTTTTCAAAAAAGAGAATAAATATTTTATTAATACTTTAGGGGCTGAGGGAAAATATGCTGATTTTGAAGTTAAATACACTTTTGGTATTAAGCCATTACAACAGTATTTATTAGCCTTACCTAAGGGTAAGCTTCAAGCCTTTACGGTCGCTTGGGATACTGAGAAAAAACAGTGGTTTGATTTATACCCAGAGGAAGCGTTTGAACCCAATACACCACTGCATTGGGCAAGTGTGGCATTTACCGCTAATTCTTCTTGCATGGAATGTCATATGACGAATATGACGCTTAATTATGATGTAAAAAAAGCAGACTATAAAAGCACTTGGAGTGAAGTCAATGTTAGTTGCCAAGCTTGTCATGGCCCTGGGAGTCACCATCTTGACTGGGCTAAAAACCCTGAAGAAAAGCAATACAATTATCCTAATAAAGGTTTAGTTGTTAATTATAAAGCAATGTCAGCGCAACAAAGTGTTGAAAGTTGTGCACGTTGCCATGCTCGTCGTTATTCTGTTAGTAAAAATGATACTCATGGGCGTGATTTTTTTGATGACTTTATGCCAGAATTATTACGTGAGGGGGCTTATCATAGTGATGGACAAATTCTTGATGAGGTTTATGTTTATGGTTCATTTACGCAATCAAAAATGTATCAACAAGGGGTAGACTGTCTTGATTGCCATAATCCTCATACCCTAAAAGTAAAGGAAAATAATAACAATTTATGTACCCGTTGCCATCAGCTAACCCCCCCAAGCAAACAATTTAACACGTTAATTTCAAAAGAGTACGATTCTTCTCAGCATCATTTTCATCCCATAGGCTCTGCAGGAAGTCAGTGTGTTAATTGCCATATGCCTGCAACTACTTATATGCAAACTGATGCCCGTCGTGATCATAGTTTTTCTATTCCGCGCCCTGATCTTTCAAAGAAATGGAATTTACCTAATGCCTGTACCCAATGTCATGAGGATAAAACACAGGAATGGGCTATTACAGCAATGAATCAATGGTATGGAAAACAATGGCAAAGCCGTTTTTCGATTGCTGAGGTGATAGCACCTGCGCGTTTAGGTAAGACAGATGCGGTCACGCCTTTAATTAATCTAATTAATGACCCTAAGCAAGCCGCTATTATTCGTGCTACTGGGTTGGATTTGCTCTCAAATTATGGTCTTCAAGGGCTTGATACTCGGTTAGCATTATTATCAGATAATTCACCTTTAATACGTGTAATCGCATTACGAGGATTAGACAGCTTACCTAATGAGCAAAAATTTAATGTCGTTATTCCCCTGTTAAATGATTCAGTACAAAGCGTACGTATCGAAGCGGCAAGATTATTAGCCCCATTACCAGAAAAACTATTTACACCACAACAACGGCAACAGTTAAACGAGATTTTGGAGGAATATAAAGCGGCTCAGATAGCTTTAGCAGATCATCCTGAAGGTCATTTGAATTTAGGGAATTTGTATGTAAATCAGGGAAAGTCTGAATTAGCGATACAAGCTTATCGCCAAAGCATTCAACTAAACCCTTATTTTCTGCCTAGTTACAGCGCGTTAGCTAATCTTTATTATACGATTGGGCAACGACAAAAAGCGGTTGCAATCTTTAAAGAGGGGCTAACCTTTATTCCTGAGTCAGGAAGCCTTCATTATTCATTAAGTCTTTTATTAGTGGAGCAACAGCAGCTGCAAGCAGCAGTAGAACATTTAGAAAAAGCGATTGTATTAATGCCAAATCAGGCGGCTGTTTATTATAATTATGGGCTTTTATTACAAAAAATTAATAGGATGACTAATGCTGAAAAAGCTATTTTAAAAGCCTATGCACTTGCACCAAATAATCAAAGAATTATTAATGCATTAATCATTTTTTACCAGCAACAAAAACAGCCGAAAAAGGCGAAAAGATTTATTCAAATGCTTACAAGATAAAAGCAATAGTTATTTTTGAATAATTAAGCGCATCTAAATTTAATACGTAAAAGAGAAGACTCTTTTAAAAGAGTCTGTGTATTACTCTAATTAATAAGGATAGAGAGTAGTTATGTTAAATAAGTATTTTAGAAAAAAAATGAAGCCTCAAAAAGAGGCTTCAATCAATCGAAGGCATCTATTACTTGCTACGATACCCCTGTTGTATTCAAGTTTTTCAATGGCAGCAAATGATACGCGACCTAATATTGTATTATTAGTTGCTGATGATGTAGGTTATGCAGATTTTGCAAGTTTTGGAGGAGAAGCAAAAACGCCTGCAATGGATAGTTTGGCCAGTGTGGGTAAAACATTTACTAATTTTCATGCTTTACCTACTTGTTCTCCATCACGCTCCGTTTTTTTGACAGGAATAGATAACCATATCAATGGCTTAGGAACAATGGAACCTCAGCTACTCAACCCCCAAAATGTACAAGTAGGGGTTCCAGGTTATAAAGCTTATGTTAATGAACAAAGTATTATGGTCTCAAAATTATTAAAAGATAGTAATTATGATACCTATATGGTTGGTAAATGGCATTTAGGTGAAAGTACGCTTATTGACCATCAACCGGTATTCCTTCGAGGAACATGGCCTATTGATCAAGGCTTTGAAAAGAGCTACGGGGTTTTAAATGGTGGAGCTGAACATTATGGTTCTTGTGAAAGAACAGAAGGTTTTTGTTCACGTTTTTTTGAAAATGATAAAATAATTTCACCGACTGAAGAATTTCCACCTGATTATTTTAGTGCAACGGCTCATACTGATAAAGCGATTGAGTATATTGATGAAGGTAAAAGTGCCAATACTGAGCGTAAACCATTTTTCTTGTATTACGCTGATACTATGCCACATGAACCTAATCAGCTTCCACCTGAGTTAATTAAACAAGAATATATAGACTTATATTATCAACAAGGTTGGGATGGTATTCGTGCAGAGCGTTTTCAAAAAATGCAGGCGTCAGGTTTAATTCCTAGTACGCAAGATTTTCCTGCAAGGCGTGCTGATTTTCCTGAATGGGCGAATGATAGTGATCCTAAGTGGGATACACTAATGAAAAAAGTGACCGAACCGCCTTATAATGTCACATGGGGAAATATTCAAACCGTTGATGACCTTAAAAAAGTGTTAGCGAAGAAAATGGCTATCTATACAGGGATGATTGAATTATTTGATTCAGAAGTCGCCCGTATGGTAACGCATTTAAAAAATATTGGTGAATATGAGA
Organism: Methylococcaceae bacterium; assembly: GCA_030626845.1. Taxonomy (GTDB): domain Bacteria; phylum Pseudomonadota; class Gammaproteobacteria; order Methylococcales; family Methylomonadaceae; genus WTBX01. Next base: position 24,385 of record DAOUTG010000015.1, on the reverse strand, counting down.
ATACGGTTTTCATTTATTTTTCTGATAATGGTGGTGATGGCGTTGAATGGGATTGGTTAGAACGTGATATGCTGCTTCATAAAGGCACGGATAATTCGTTTGAAAATATGGGTGATAGAGGCTCTTTTACTTCTAATGGTCCACAATGGGTACAAGCAGTGAATGGTTCACTTTATGGCTCAAAAGGAACAGTTGCAGAAGGGGGAATTCGCGCTCCAATGGTGATTGCCTATCCTGCAGGAAATATTGAAGCAGGCTCTAAAAGTGATTCTATTGCAACAGTAGCTGATTTAGCGGCAACCATATTAGATTATGCGAGTGTTCAACATCCTGTAGGCGTTGGGGTTAAACCTGATTGGGATAATTGTACAGGGACTTATGAAGGTAAAACTAATATTTGTCCTATGAATGGTAAAAGTATCCGTAAGGTACTTGATGGCTCAGAACAATCAGCTCACGCAAATGAACCCATTGGTTATGAACTCTTTGGCAATCCAGCAAGAGATCAAAATAGGAAAATCATTGGTGAAAGTCCTAATAAAGCTTTATTTTATGAAGAAGAAGGACAGCTTTGGAAAATTTTGCGTTTAGGGAATGGAGGCTGGGGACTGGGTGCGAATGAGCCTTGGAGACTTTATAATTTAACCGAAGATGTTTTAGAGTCTAATGATCTTGGTGAACAAAACCCAGAAAAACTAACCCAGTTAATGGGAATGTATAACGAATACGAGCAAAATGTAGGGATTGTGCCTCAAAATGCAAAAAAAGAAACGAATGTTAGCCCTGGTACCGATGTTCGTTATCTATTTCAAGTAACTAATCGTGGTGATAATGCAGAAACTTATAATTTAAGTTGCCAATCAGATTGGGTCTGTACTTTATCATCTGCCGTTAGTGTTACATTAGCCGCAGGAGAATCAGCTAACGTTGAAGCAACAGTCAGTGTTCCTAGTGATGCTTTAGGTCAAACACGGACAAGTCAAGTCATTATGGCGCGTGAAAATCAACCACAAATGTCAACTAATCAAATTTTAGTGACGCAAGTCGCGGAAACAGTAGGCGATGTGACTGAATATGATCGGGTGATGAACTGGGGTGAAGGTAAAGTTGATCCTGCATTATTAGCAACAAATGGCAAGAAATTAATGCAAATTGAAGGCTATAAAGCACGTTATTATCCTGAAACTAAAACCTATTTAGGTTATAAACCCAGTGATAATAATATCTATATTTATAATCTTGAACGCTATGGTGATAAAATTACCTTGGTTGATTCGTTACCAAACTTATTAACAAAAGCAACACAAGATGGTTTCTAATAGTTAGCTATTTTAATCTGGAGAGCCGACCCTAAGTGTCGGCTCTTTTGTTTTTGCTAAATTATTTAATTGAAATACCCTCTATATTGGCAAGTTCTGCGATAAGTCCCCAACCCCCAAAAATTTCAGAGACAGCCACATAAAGTTCATTATCGCCTTTCTTTAAAGGTAAATAGAGTTCATCAAAAAGTCCAATGGTTCCTAGAAAGCGATAATCTCTTGTTCCATAGATATTATTACCCCCATAAATCAATTGATTATTTAAATAGACCTTGGCTTTATCGCTGAAACCAAAACGAAATAATTTTGTTTGATCCTTATCTGAGTTGATAGTTATTCGAGCAAAAATGGTATCTTTAGCTTTTTCAGTCGCTTGAATTTTAGCCAAATTCGCTAAACCATTAGTTTCACTCGCAAGACTTGTCCAACTACGGCCATTTTTATCCTCTTCTGTTAGGGTGAGTTTATTTTCTAATGATTTTTCATCGAAAGCATCCGAAACTGACCAAGACATAATGGTTCCAATGGCAGGTTCTTTTTGAGTTTTGAATACCCCTTTAAAAGAAGGCTTACTCATTTCGGTATAACTAAAGTTAGAAAAATAAGTAGGATTTGAATTTGCTATTAAGCCAAGTTTTCCTGATTTAGTCGCACGCTTTAAATCATTAATTAATAATGCAGGTTTATTCATATCGCGGATATAAACTTCTGCTTTTCCATCAAAGACAACTAACTTGACATGCATCCACTCGTTATAAACATAATCAACCGGTGCGCCATAACCTTCTCCATAATATAATTGCCAACCATCTAATCCATTGAAAACAGGTGTATATTGATTAGCATCGGGCTGTCCTGATTGGTGCGCACGCATAAAAAATTTTTCATAATTTTCTGAATTTTGCCAACGCCACATCACGCCCGCATAAGTTCGTTCAGAACTAAAAGCAATATCGTACTCAATAATTCCACTGGTAAAATTAGAGTCTTTAATAATAGCATTGCCCGTTTTAAGTAATAGGCTTTTTTGTCCTAAATAATCAATAAACTTTCCGTCTTTATCATTAATTTCCCATTGTTCTAAATCAAAAGGAATCGTTTTGGCAATCTCTGTGGCATTAACTTGTAAGCTTAAGAGTGATAAAAAAACGATGGCTATAGGAACGCTAATATTTTTTAAAATAATCATATTTTTCTCTTTTAAGCCTAATCTAGATTTGAGTGACTTCATTAAGCGGGTGATGAAATTTAAGTCGATATGTAATTGGGGTGAAAAAATAAGTTTTTTCACTCTTGGCTAACATCAGTGGGTAATAAAATATGTTTGCATTGTTGAAAGTAAGAAAACCAAGTTGAAATTAGTTGGGTATCTACGGTTGGACATTCAAGATGGCTATTTTTTAATCCTGCTAAAGTTTGAGTGCTATCAAAGTCTGGTTTGTCCTGACTCATGGCGGTTGATGAATTTAAAACAAAACGTAAAATAGCGTTAAATTTAGTCTCTTTATTTTCATGAGCATAAGCTTCAATTGCTAGCTGCCATTGTTGATGAGAAACCTTTTCTAAGGGATAACCTAATTGCTTTATTGTTTCAAAAAATGTTGCCCATTGAATAGAATTGGGGTTTAGAATATGAAATGTTTTTCCTGTGGATTGTTTTTGTAACGATAAATGAATAACGGCTTGCGCGCTATAATCAACAGGAATTAAAGAGAGCGAAGTTTTCCAGTCGGGATATTTTTTTAATAAAATACAGACCTTCATCATACTGATTAACAGGTCATTAAGATTTTGGGTAATCCCTGTTTTACTATCTCCCATAACCCGACCTAAGCGATAAATACAGCAAGGTAACCCCCGTTTTTGAGCCTCTAAAACTAAACCTTCTGCAACCCATTTACTTTGTTTATAACCCCCTTTAAGATGAGCATTAGGCGGTTCTGTTTCTAGAATTTTTTGATGCGCTTGATAAGGGGTACTAAAAAAAACAGCAATCGTTGAGATAAAGTGTAATGGTTTAGTTTGACCCAGACTCGCTAAACGAAGTATTTCAATGGTACCATTAACATTGGTTTTTTTTAATAATGAATAGGGATAAATCGCATTAACCCAAGCCCCATTATGATAAATAACATCAATTGTTGTTGCTAATTTATTGAAGCTTTCATTAGAAAGCCCAAATTGAGGGTGCGACAGATCACCTGAAACGGGAATAATGCGTGAAGAAAATTTTTCATCCCAAAGTGAGTAAAAATGCAGATGTTGTTCAAGACGCTGTTGAGCGGATTCTTGTTGGTTTTTACTACGAATAAGGCAATAGATTTTAGCGTTGGTTTTACACAGTAATTCATGTAATAGATAAACACCAAAAAAACCCGTTGTTCCTGTTAAAAAAATAGCCTTAGGATTAGCAATGTTTTTTGATAATGGTTGTTGAAATTGAATCGTTGTATCAAGAACAGCTTCTTCCTTTAAATTAATCTCTGTTGACATAAAGATTTCCTGCTTATGGGGTTTAAGATTTGATGATTCAGGTTAATTAAAATACATAACCAAAATAATTAAGATCTTCTTGGAAGCGTTCTGCTATAAGATTTTGTGTTTTTTCTGTATAAGCATCACGATAACTATTTTTATTAACGGATTGATTGATATGAGGTAAGTTTATTTTAATATTAAGTTTTTGTGCTAAACAATTAAAATCATCAGTTAAGTTTTCAAAACGTAATATATTATCTACGGCTAATTTTTGATTAATTTGTAAATAATCCAATTGGTTATAATAAAAACGTTGAAAAAAATCCTCATTGGGTAGAGATAAAAAATCCTCAAAGCTATTCATAAAAGGTTTCATCTGTGCTTCTACGGTATCAAACCAAGTAATTGCATTGGATATTTCTGGAACATTACCTGGGTTAATTGTTTTATGTTTAAACATTGAATACCATGAAAATAAACGCTCGTAAGGATTTCTTACAATACTAAATTTAGTGTAATCTGAAAATATTTCAGATGATAAAATGGGATATATATCACTAATGAAACAATGTTTTTGACGTTTTTTTTGGGGATCAAGCGGTAATTCGTAAACAATATCAGGATCAGCTTCAATCAATGCATTACTGACAGAAGTTCCGCCTGTTCTTTGAATATGTATAAAAATGACACGGTATTTATGAGAGATTAACATTATTTATAACCTGCCTCATAGCAAAGTGGTTGACAATAATCCATAATATAATTCAAATTTTCTAACCCCATAATATCTTCCCATTCTTTTAGTTGATTAACTTTAAGATGTGCTTTCCATGAAGCGTTATCTCGGTTTAATTGTTCAAAAATAGCTTCATCAAAGCTTGTCTCTAAATAATCAGCAATATTTGTTAAGGCTTGTTTTTGTTGTTGAAAGCCTAAATCACCCACTAATGCTTCATAAGATACCATTAAACAGTCTTCAGAATTTTTCCATGCTAACATTGAACGATAAACTTTAGCAAAACTAACTACGGTTGCTTGTGCTTTTTCTGCATAACCGCCTTCTGCGATAAACCGTAAACGTTGACTTGGCGTTAAGGTTTCAAAATCAGAGTGTAAAAAATACAAAGGGAGTTCATCAATAAAAAGAATGCTGGCTAATAAGGCTCTAGGATCCCGCATAATTAAAATATGGCGATAATTGAGTTCTTCAAGGATAGGAGCTAATACTTGAGTTTGTGGAATATGCACTGAAATACCTTGCCTTGATGGAAATGCAGTTAGCCATTTTTTGAAAACTGAAGGTTTAAAATACCACGGGGAATAAGGACTAATAACAATTTTATTTCCTATATCGGTATCATTGCGGTTGTTGTTTAATCGTATTCGCGCATTTTTATAATTAAGACGTGTATGTGCTTCGGTATCTTGGTATCCAAGCATTTCAATGGTTTCCGCTAAAAGGAGTTCACCGCCTCTGGATAAAGAATTGGTGAGTACGCCTGTGAAAGCATTTGTAGATTTATTGTTGTTGGAAATTGGCATAAATGAATTTTTTTAAATAGAAATAATTATGTTAAAAGCATACCATGATAAAATTGTGACTCAAAATTAAAATAAAGTTAGTTATTAGGTTGTAAGATAAATAAAAATGTGGATTTATAAGTAATTTATTTTTCATAATATTTTTTGTCATGTACAGAGAACTTAAATAGACTTTATCGTTAATCATTGTTAAAAACAACGCTATTAAACATTATCTACAAAAAAATTTTCTCAGCGAAATTGTTAGAATTATTTCATACCTATTCCTAAATGGTATAATTTAGTCCTTATCAGTTTAAATTTTCAAACTATTTTATGACTAATCATACTACCAGAACTTTTAATCTTGCCCTAAAAGGCGTACAGAAACTTATTCCTTATAAACCAGGTAAACCTATTGATGAGCTAAAACGAGAATTAGGTTTAAGTCATATTGTAAAATTGGCTTCAAATGAAAGCCCATTAGGTATAAACCCTAATGTAACGATAGCAATTACCAAAGCTTTGCCTAACTTAAGTCGTTATCCTGATGGCGGGGGGTTTAATTTAAAAACAGCGTTATCTCAAAAATTAGGGGTAAACGTTGAGCAAATTACCTTAGGCAATGGTTCTAATGATTTGCTAGAAATTATTACACGTTCTTTTGTTGATACTAAATTAGAAATTATTTTTTCACAACATGCCTTTGCGGTGTATCCGATTGTTACGCAGGCTGTAGGTGCAATTGCACGCGTTATTCCAGCACTAAATTATGGGCATGATTTGGATGCTATGTTAGATGCTGTAAATGCAAAAACACGGTTAGTTTTTATTGCTAATCCTAATAATCCCACAGGAACGTTATTAAAACCAGAAGCGATAAAAAACTTTATTGCCGCATTACCTGAAACTGTTTTATGCGTGTTAGATGAAGCTTATTTTGAGTTTATAGCGGCTGATAAACACGCAAATTCCATTAGTTGGCTGATTGAATTTCCTAATTTAATTATTACCCGAACTTTTTCTAAGGCTTATGGTTTAGCAGGTTTACGAATTGGTTATAGTTTATCTAGTTCTGAAATTGCAGATTTATTAAATCGGGTTCGACAGCCGTTTAATAATAATGCTTTAGCTCTCGTTGCCGCAGAAGCTGCTTTAGCCGATGAGGATTACTTAGCATTAGCAGTAGAAACAAATAATCAAGGAATGATGCAATTAACTGCTGCGTTTAAATCATTAAATTTAGAATGGATACCTTCGGCAGGTAATTTTATTAGTGTAGATTTTAAACAACCTGCGATACCTATTTATGAAGCCTTGTTAAAAAAAGGGGTCATCGTGCGGCCTGTAGGTGGAATTTATGAAATGCCGAATCATTTACGCATTAGTATAGGTACAAAAAAAGAAAACTTATTTTTTATTGAAGCTTTGAGCAGTGTATTAGCTAACGGATAATCAGATTACGCATCTTACTTAAAATAGAAATTAAAGGGACGGGGCAAAAACAAGGCTACCAACTTAAAACGGAATACTGTGCTTCGTCTATTGGCATCAATCTAAAGATGTGAAGTGTCACACCTTTATAATTATTTGAAAGGATGACAAGTTAGATTAATTCATGAATCGGCTCTTAAATTCCTCAATGCTAACATTTCTTTACCTAGCTGTTGTTTTTGTGTCAATGAGACTATTAATTCTATTTTAGGTAAAAAATCTTCTTCTTCACGGACTAAATGTTCACGCTGTTTTTTTTCAAATTCAATTGCAAGTTTTTGTAATTCATCATGATCAGTAATTTGTTCAGGTGTACCCAACAATTGAGCTAATAATTGCCAATCGTATTCTATTTCCTCATGGTCTTGGGTCAATAAATCCATCATTCCACTATAGAGATGTGAATGATTTGCTAATAAAGGAAACAATGCCTTCTCTTCGTCTAAATGATGTAAACGATTCGCATGAAAATAAAAACAGTGTAAATCAATACAACGATTTGCCAAAGCTTCGTCCATACCTTGCCGTTTGATTTCATCAACCAACAATAATAAAGCCTCTCCTTTTTGTAAAAGGCTTTGATGGTAATTTTTAATCACCTTTAAACCATCGGAAAAATCTGTTGCAGGATCAGTAAATTGAAATTTCATAAATAAGATTTTATTGAATTTTGAAAATGGAGGGGGTGACTAGGATAGGCTTTACACAGTTCAGCCAGTAATGAAGATCAAATTAAAGATCAACAAAGTAAAAAAATTTTGAAAAATATCTTGGGCATAAAATAATAATAGATTATAAAAGTAGAGAAAAAGGCTATTGGCATTTCGTCAAAATAGTTGTATTAATAACCTTTATTCCCTATTTTTTATCTTTTTTGCGGTTATATTCTGTTCTACGACTAAATAAATAAAATGCCCGTTTTCAAAATTATGTTTTAGACTCTAGTTTACCTTTTTATCACCTACAGAAGAATAGGGTAAATATTATTCTGCTTTCTTCTCTGAACTTTCAACATCCACTACTTCATCAGGCTTTGTCGCTTCTACTTCATCCTTCGCTATTGAATCGTCATCATTACCCATATTAGTCGCTCCATTGGCTCTCAGTTTAGCTTCTTTTTTTGCTTTTTTCTTTTCAGCCACTGCTTTTTCAGCGACTTCTTTTTCAATTTTTATCTCATCCATAAATTCAATAAACCAAGGGGTTTTAATGACATTTTGCATATCAGGATCATTTAAAATATCAGCTTCATCAGGTAAATGAGCAAATTCTTTGGCTTCTTTTAATGAGGCAAGACAGGCTTCATGGTTATTCCCAATACTATGAAAACAAGCCAAATTAAACGCACCACTGCCTTTTTGAATTTCTCCAGCGCGTTCAAAACATTTTTTTGCACGCCCATATAAATCATCATCAGCAACAACCCCTTTAATACGCGCAATATCCATATAAGCAACGCCTCCCTCAACAGCCGCTCCTAAATAATAAGGCTCTATCGTCAAACAAAAACTATATTTATTAATCGCCTCTTCATATAAATTAATGGCTGATTCATCTTTTTGGCTTTTTGCTTGATTTAATAATCCAAATCCCCAGTTATATAAAGCATCTGCAAGCATTAAATTATCGCTCAACACAAACTCAAAACCTTCGTAGGCACTTTTATAAAGTTGCTGGGATTTTCCATCCTGCGCTTTACGCGCTTTGGCAATTTGCCTGGTGGCAGCACTTAGCGTGGTTTTTTTCTTAATGGTACTGAAAAGTGACATAACTATTTTCTCTTTCTAATGATTAATATTTTTATTACAATAAAATAACGTCCTTATTCTTACAGTATCTTCCCAATAAAGCTATCAGAATTTTTATGACTCAAGAAAACAACACCCTAAGCCGCAAAAAACTAAACTTAGAAACCTCAAAAATTCCTTGGCATGAATTACAACGTTTTTTTGCTCAAGGTCATGCGGTATTTGTTACAGATGATTTAGATTTAATTGAAGTCGCTTACCAATTCTCACAAGATAATAAAAACCAAGTTGAAACTTGGATGAAAGCCCGTAAAATTGGCAAAGTATCAGACATTCAAGCCCAAAAATGGATAGAAGACGAAGTGATACTTTGGGCTGTTGTCATTAAACCGTGGATTTTAGTACAGGATAAAAATAATTATGAGTAAAAAAATCGGTCAAGGCATGATTTATATCGCATGGATTTTATTTTTAAGCTTATTAACCATTGCAGCGAATAAACTCCTCGAAAAACAAAATAATCCCAATCAGGCGGTTGCTATAAATTATGATAATGATCGTATTGCAGAAGTCACCTTAATTCAAAACCGCCGAGGTCACTATGTTGCCAATGGAAAAATTAATGGCAAAAAAGTGACTTTTTTATTAGATACAGGCGCGACCCAAATTAGTATTCCTGAAAAAATAGCCCAACGCTTGCAATTAAAAAAAGGCTCCCCTTTACAAGTTACTACAGCTAATGGTGCAATCACTGTTTTTTCAACTAAATTAGATAGTGTTAGTTTAGGCGCAATTACGCTGCCCAACCTTAGAGCGCATATCAACCCTTATATGGAGGGTGAAGAAATTTTATTAGGTATGAATTTTATGCGCCATCTGGAAATGACACAACGTAATAAAAAATTATTACTTAGAGATATTCGCTGATTTTAATAAAGAAGGTGAATTTTTTTGATTATTTAAAAAATATCGACGGTTTCTAGCCCAAATTAATAATAACCCTGTAAACATCAAACTACATGAGCCTAAAGTTAAATAAATAAGACTTTTAAGATGAGAAACTTCTTCAATCAATGCCACATTAGCTTGTGCAATTTGCTGTTGTTTTTGTTCTAATGGATCTGAATATTTATGCAAAACCTTCACATCGTTACGAATAGCTTGTAATGTTTGTAACGAACTTAACACGCTACCCAGTTTAATTCCTTCTTCAAGTGATTTTAATTTAGCCTCAATAGAACCACTGACTAAGCCAACCAATTCGCCTTTTAAGCTATCAATTTCAGCACTAATAGCAGGCGAGTTTTTCATCGCAACGGCCTGTTGTTGTTTATTTTTTAACGTCTGTGCCATATCACTATTATCAGGAAAAACAAAAAAACCTAAAACAAAGACCATTGTCATTAATACAAAAATAGCTAATATTAAATAACGATTCAAATTAATTAATCGTTGATGCTGAAGATTCTGGTGCAAAATAACAATATCATTTTGTATTTTTCCAGATGTTGGAGTGACTCTATGTGGTTTTGCCATCTTTTTTCCTAAGCGGACACATTCGCCTTATTAGCGTTTGGTTTTGTTATTATTATAAACCTTGTTATCTGGGGTGGGCAATGCCCACCCTGGTAGATTATTTATTTTTTGCCGCAATTCGCATTCTCAACGCATTAAGTTTAATAAACCCTTCTGCATCTTGTTGATTGTACGCGCCTTCATCATCTTCAAAGGTTGCAATATTCTCATCAAATAAACTATCTGTTGCAGATTGTCGTCCGACAACACTCACACTCCCTTTGTATAATTTAACTCTGACTACACCATTCACATTCACTTGCGAGGCATCAATCATTGTTTGTAGCATTTCACGTTCAGGCGACCACCAATAACCATTATAAATAAGTGAGGCATAACGTGGCATTAACTCATCCTTCAAATGGGCGACTTCACGATCCAAAGTTAAAGACTCAATCGCTCGATGGGATTTTAACATCACAGTGCCAGCGGGGGTTTCATAGCACCCCCGTGATTTCATACCCACATAACGATTTTCAACAATATCTAACCGCCCTACCCCATTATCGCCCGCTAATTTATTTAATTTTTCCATCACTTGATGCGGGCTATGCGCTTCACCATCAATCGCAATAATATCACCTTGACGATAAGTCAATTCAACATAGGTCGCTTTATCAGGTGCATTTTCAGGTGACACAGACCATCGCCACATATCATCTTCAGCTTCCGCCCATGGATTTTCTAAAATACCGCCTTCATAAGAAATATGTAATGAATTTGCATCCATAGAATAAGGTGAGGCTTGCCCTTTTTTCATATCCACCGCAATATTATGCTGTTCAGCATAAGCAAGTAAAGCTTGACGTGAATTTAAATCCCACTCACGCCAAGGCGCAATAATCTTAATATCTGGGCGAAGTGCATAAGCACCTAACTCAAAACGAACTTGATCGTTACCTTTGCCTGTAGCGCCATGTGAAATCGCCTCAGCCCCTGTTTTATTCGCAATATCAATTAAACGCTTGGCAATCAAAGGACGTGCTATAGAAGTTCCTAATAAATATTCACCTTCATAAACCGTATTGGCTCTGAACATAGGGAATACATAATCACGTGCAAATTCTTCACGCAGATCTTCCACATAAATTTCTTTAATCCCTAAAGCTTGAGCCTTTAATCGTGCAGGCTCAACTTCCTCTCCTTGACCAATATCTGCCGTAAAAGTGACCACTTCGGCTGAGTATTCGTCCTGCAACCACTTTAAGATAACGGAAGTATCAAGACCCCCTGAATAAGCTAAAACCACTTTTTTAATATCTGACATAAACCTAAAACTATACCGTTAAGCTGAAATTTTTTGATTATACCTGAAAATAAGAAAAAAATGCCTGAAACTTTAGTTAGCTTAATTAAAATAACAAGAAAGCATTGCTTTTTAAAATTCTAAGTCATATGATTGACCCATGAGCGAATTAACATCTAAACAAATTAAACGTGAAAAGTTACTGGACCAAGGTGTCAACTTAATGATGACACAGGGTTATCATGCCACAGGATTAAAGGAAATATTAGATAGCGTTCAAATTCCTAAAGGCTCTTTTTATCATTATTTTGAAAATAAAGAAACCTTTGGTGCAGAAGTCATTAAGCATTACATCACCCCTTTTATCACCCAACTTAAAACCCATTTAGATGACCCTCGCTATGATGCTTTATCATCCATGACTTTTTATTTTGACGAACTCATACGGCTTTCTCGACAAGAAAATTTTAAAGGCGGCTGTTTATTAGGCAATTTAATGGGTGAAATGGGTGATAGCAGTGATATTTGTCGATTAGCCTTAAAATCAGCCGTAGATGATTATCGTAACTTACTAGAACAAGGATTAAATCAAGCCCAAAAACAAGGGACGGTACGCGCAGATAAAACGGCAAAAAGAATGGCAGATTTATTGGTTGATAGCTGGCAAGGGGCATTATTAAGAATGAAAATAGAACAATCCGCCACGCCTTTAGCACGCTGTTGCGATGATTTATTACATGACTATTTTAAGGTCAATCTTCGTAGATAACCCTTGGGTATAAATTTATTTTTTAGTTCGCTTAATAATGTTAAAGTTACCTGAGTCAACGGTATAAAATAAGTTGACCCATTATAATAATTTTAGGAGAAAAATAAATGAAACTTAAACTATTAATATTATCAGCCGCTTTATCTTTTTTTACAGCAAACAGCTTTGCAGCCAATACTGATGAGTGGGTTTATCAAGAAGTGACGGGTAATTTAAAATCTAACCCAGGCTGCTTGACAAAAGAAAAAGCCATTAAAAAAGCCACTAAACCTTATCGTTTTAAAAAATATAGTACTTTACTTTGTAATAACATAGCTTATGGCTGGAGTCTTGCTAAAGTTTTAGATAAAGGCACCGTTTCTTGTAGCGAATGCGGTGGTGAATATGAAGGATTTTATCGTTGTAATGCTGAAAATGTAAAAGTTAAATGTAAACAAGTTAAACGTAGCTGGTAATTTACAAAAAAACTTAACCGTTTGAAATACGCTACCTTGACAATATTAAATGTTCCAAGGTAGTGTCAATTTCCCGAAAACCCTTGCATTTTAACGACACATTATCAGGACTCTACTTTGAAATTTAAAATATTTATTTTAAATGCTCAAGAAATCGTTGTCGTGCATTTTTAGCATAGCTAAAGGTTTCAAATAAATCTTGGGTTTTATTATCTTCTAATAAGGTTTCAATTTCTTCCAGTTTATATCGCAATTCGGCTATCAAAGGCATAATTTCTCCCTTATTCGCGATACAAATATCTAGCCACATGGTAGGGTCACTAGAAGCGATACGCGTAAAATCATTAAATCCTCCCGCCGCATATTTAAAAATTTCCATGGTTTCATCTTTACGCCCTAATAAATCCGTGAGCGCGTAGGCTAGAATATGAGGTAAATGGCTGGTTGCTGCAAGGACAGTATCATGATGTTCAATATCCATGAAAGATACATAAGAGCCGATATCTTCCCAAAATGCTTTGATAGTCGCTAAAGCTTGTTTATCTGTATTTTTTAATGGGGTGATAATTAAGCGTTTATTTTTGTATAAATCTAGGATGGCAGCATTTGCACCACTTTGTTCTGCCCCTGCAATTGGGTGAGCGGGAACAAAGTTCGTGGGAACAAAACCAAAAATAGCTTCTGCAGCTTTAATCACACTACCCTTAGTGCTTCCAGCATCGCTATAAATTATTTTTTTTGACCAATAGGGTTTAAGTTGTTTAAAAATGGTTTCAAAACTGCCAACAGGCGTTGCAATAATGACACAATCTGTATTTTCAACGGCTTGTTGAATATCAATAAAATAATCATCTATAATTTTGAGATCCTTGGCATGTTTTAGGTTTTCAATATCCTCAGAACGACCAAAGCCAACAATCGTAGAGGCTAAATTTTTTTGACGAGCAGATTTTGCAATTGAGCCACCGATTAAACCAACGCCAATGATGCATAATTTATTAAACATGAGTCCTTGATGTTTTAAGAATTTCAAAGCAGTTTATTCTTCGATAAGCGAACGGGCGAAAGCATTTGTCGCAGGTTGAACTAAATATTGAAGCAAAGTGCGCTCCCCTGTATTAATCAATACTTCTGCTGGCATGCCTGAAATAAGGATAAGATCACCTAGTTTCTCTTCACTTTCTTTAGTTAATTCTACGGTTGCCTGATAATATTGATTTCCTGTTTTTTCATCAATAATACTGTCAGCCGATAATTTTTTTATCACCCCTTCCATAGTTGGGGTTGTTTTGCTATTGAATGCACTAAAACGAATTTCTGCAGATGAGCCTATTTTAACTTTATCAATATCAACTAATGCGACTTTAGCATCAATCACTAATTCTTCATTTTTAGGAACAATGTCTAAGATAGGCCGTCCCGCTAAAATAACCCCCCCTTCCGTATACATTTCTAGCCCTAAAATAATGCCCTCAACAGGGGCTTTTATTTCAGTTCGAGCCACTCTATCTTTTTCAGCATGTAATCTTTCAGAAATATCAAATAGCTCCGAACTTACTTTTTCAAGTTGCTCTGCGACTTCTTCTTGAAATTTGCGCTTAGTTTGTATAATTTGTAATTCTGTTTCCCCTTTTTGCATTTGAATAGAGGCAGTTTCTGCCTCCAAGCTTGCAATTTCACCATACAAACTCGTATGGCTTCGCTCTAAATCTCTCAAACGTCGTCGATCAGCAAAACCTTCTGCTAATAACTCTTTTAAATCCTTTATTTCTTCTTTATAAGAAATCGTTAATTTTTGTTTACTGGATCTTTGGGCACTCAGTCCTTTTGCTCTTGATGTCAATTGTTGAATCCGTTTTTTTAATAAACTGATTTCACCGTTATAACTACTTCTTCGGGTTTTAAAAATATGTTTTTGTCCCTGTATTGCTTCATCAGCACGAATATCAGCGAATGATTTTAATGCCTCAAAATCAATTTTATTTATCTGCTGACGTTCGGCACTCAAGCGTGCATTTAGAGCAGATCTTACAATAAACTGTCCTTGTAGAATTTCAACTTGCGCTTTAAATTGCGTATTATCAAGGGTAATTAAATTGTCACCTGGTTTGACTTTATCGCCGTCTTTAACCCATAATTTTTTAACAATTCCCCCTTCAAGATGTTGCACTGTTTTTCGGTGTGATTTAACCGTAACAATTCCTGTCGCTAAGGAAGAACTCGCTATAGGGGCGACAGAACTCCAATAACCAAAAATACCAATGGTGAAAAACAAAATAAGACAACCTAAACGTCGTACAGGTTTGTCATCAGCGTTAACCGTTATTTCTGAGGTGTTATTCTTCGATGCTTCTTTGATATTCATTGATTCGGTTGGTATCATTAGGTTTTAATTTCTATCTGAAATGTAGAAATTGGGATGGCAATGTAAATCTTCAAGTTTCTTCAGGCGTACAAAACATGTTTTGTACTCCAAGTTTTTTTATAGATTGCTTAAAAATAGCGATACTAGTATTCCTAAACAGGAATAGTAAAAGTTTTCGGAGGTAGTCTTCGTGCTGGAGGCACCGCTTTTTCTTGTTGCTCTGCTAATTTTGCTAGTACAACATCACGCTCGCCATATAAGGCTAATAATCCCTCTTGTAGGACTAATAATTTACCTAATTGTCCTAAAATATTATGACGATGCGTTACAATAATAATCGTTGTGTTTTTTTCTTTTAACTTAGCAATCGCACGAGCTAAAGCAATTTCACCTTGCTCATCAAGATTAGAATTAGGCTCATCTAAGACCACAAGTTTTGGATGATTATAAAGCGCTCTTGCTAAACCAACACGTTGTCGTTGTCCACCCGAGAGGTTATTAGCCACTGCGCCAATTAAAGTATCGTAGCCCTCAGGTAAGTGTAAAATCATTTCATGAACGCCTGCCATTTTTGCAGCATCAATCACTTTATCTGAATCAACCTCACCAAAACGGGCGATATTTTCACTAATTGTCCCTTCAAATAATTCAATATCTTGAGGTAAATAACCAATATGAGAGCCTAATTCAATTCTATCCCAATCAAAAATATCTGCACCATCTAGGCGAATTTTTCCATTAGCCGTAGACCAGATACCCAGTAAAGCTCTAACTAAACTAGATTTACCTGCGCCACTTGGGCCTAGAATTCCAACGGTATCACCTTGCTCAATAACAAATGAAACACCTTTGACGGCAGCTATTTTAGAACCTGGAGGAACGACGACGGCTTGTTCTGCTTGAATATTTCCCTCAGGAGCTTGTAAACTCATTTTTTCCTTATCTTCTGGAATTTGAGTTAACAATTCATTAAGTCGTGCATACTGGGTACGAGCGACAATAAAACCTTTCCATCCGCCAATCATTTGGTCGATAGGACCGAGTGCTTTACCTAATAAAATAGAGCCTGCAATCATTAAACCAGGGCTAATTTCTTGCTGAATAGCAAGGTAAGCACCTAAGCCTAAGACTAGTGACTGAAACATTCCACGTAATGTTTTTGAAAGTGCGCTTAAAAATCCTGCTTTAGAACTTGCTTTGGCTTGTAAATCTAAAATAGTCCGACTTTTAGTCAACCAGCGTTGAAAAATATTATCTAACATCCCCATTGATTCAATTACTTCCGCATTTTTTAAACTTTTATTTAAATGCATTCGATTAGTAGCAGATAAAGTATTTGCTTCTGCAAGGGTACTACTCGTAGATTTTTCGTTAAAAATAGCTAGGATAATTAAAATAACTGCCGCGATAATAGCAGCCCAGCCAAAATAGGGGTGGAATAGAAACATGATCCCTACATAGAAGGGAATCCAAGGGGCATCGAAAAAAGCAAATAAACCATTGCCTGTTAAGAATTGTCTTAGTGAGGTTAAATCATCTAAAGGTTGTGAGGATGCCTGTTGTCCCCCTGTATAAAGGGATCTTTTGTAAGCAATTTTGAATAAGCGTTGATTTAATAGTATTTCAAGTCGTGCGCTGACTCTAACTAATATTTGTGAGCGTACTATTTCTAATGCACCTTGGGTGATAAAAATAGCAACAACAATTAGAGTCAGCATGAGCAAAGTAGTTTCACTACGTGAACTTAATACTCGGTCGTATAGCTGTAACATATAAATAGTGGGGGTTAGCATGAGAAGATTAATAACCATACTAAATCCTGCGGCTGATAAAAAAGCTCCTTTACATAATAACAAAGCTTTCTGCAAGTCAGATTTTACGCCTTTTTGTCCCATACGCCTTAGTCAAAAATTAGTTAATCAGAAATTATACTGTAATTTTTAATTGAGAATCATGTTTTTTGTTTTTTAACTCAAAAAGTTTAACTGACTCACAAAATGAATGTTGGTAATTGCTCTACTATTTTAAGCTATTCAGAGCGGATCATGAAAAAGTCATCAATTAATTCAGGCACTTTCTTTAAGGCATAATCTCTTAAAACCTTGCTTGAATATAAGGGCAAGCCATACAACGTAATTTTAATCAAAGTAGACTGGTTTTTCCAAGTACAAAAAAATAGGCTTTAAAAGAGGACTAATACTATCTCTACTACACTGAATTTATTAAGATAAGTTTTATTAGTTTATCCTCGCCGCCAAGTGTGATAGCATTTTATCCATTCCAATAACTTTTTAGGCTGATGCTGACGTTTCCAAACGCCTGCCACATATTTATTGGCTTCTGCCATCGTTGGATAAATATGAATTGTGCCTAAGACTTTATTAAGTCCTAAATTGTATTTGATAGCCAACACAAACTCAGCAATTAAATCGCCCGAATGTTCACCGACTATGGTTACACCCAAAATTTTATCTTTATTGGGTATAGTTAAGACTTTCACAAAACCATGCGCTTCATTATCAGCAATCGCCCTATCTAAATCATCAATACCATAAATACTGACTTCATAAGCAATGCCTTGTTCTTTGGCTTCTTGTTCATTTAATCCAACTCTAGCTACTTCTGGATCAGTAAAGGTTGCCCACGGAATGACCGAATAATCGGTTTTAAACTTTTTGAAACACCCAAACAAAGCATTTACGGCGGCATACCATGCTTGATGGGCAGCGGTATGGGTAAATTGGTAAGGCCCTGCGACATCACCACAAGCATAAATATTAGGATAATTAGTTTCTTGAAAGGCATTAATCGCAATGGTTTTACGTGGGGATAATTCTATTCCCATTTCCTCAACACCATAACCTGAGATATTCGCAACACGTCCAATCGCTAATAAAACTTCATCAAAGGCAATTTTAACTTCTTTGCCATCATGTTCTGCGATTAAGGTTTTCTCGCCATTTTCAAGCATAAATTGTTTCGCTTTATGCTCAGTTAAAACCTCAATGCCTTCTTTGCGAAATTTTTCCGTCACCATTTCAGATACTTCGCTGTCTTCACGGATCATAATTCGAGGCAACATTTCAACCTGAGTGACCTCACAGCCTAAACGTGCAAAGGATTGAGCTAATTCACAACCAATCGGGCCTCCGCCTAAGACGACTAAACGTTTTGGTTTTTTGCGTAGAGTCCAAATATTATCCGAAGTTAGATACCCCACTTGATCTAAGCCAGCAATAGGAGGAATAAAAGGACGCGCCCCTGCGGCAATCACAATCGAGCGGGTACTAATCGTTTGCACACCTGTTTCGGTGGTCACTTCCACTTCCCACGGCGAAATGATTTTAGCCGTTCCTGTTATCACATCAACGCCTAACTCACTGTAACGCTCTATGGAATCATGCGGCTCAACTTTTTTAACCACATTTTGTACGCGTTCCATCACCTCAGAAAAATCAAATTCAGCTTCCGCTTTTTTAATCCCAAATTCAGCCGAACGGGTGACATGTGATAAAAACTTAGCGGAACGAATCAACGCTTTTGATGGCACACAGCCTGTATTTAAACAATCACCGCCCATTTTATGCTTTTCAACTAAAGTGACTTTTGCCTTAACGGCGGCGGCAATATAGGCTGTCACTAAACCACCTGAACCCGCGCCAATAGCGATAAGATTAGTATCAAATTTCTTAGGTTTTTTCCATACTTTAGTTTGTGCTAATTTAGACATCATAATTCCTCACTTCGATAAAATGACAAAGCTTTTTTGGCTAACAACGGAAATATGCCTAAAAAGACAAAAGAGCCAACTAAAATAGGTGATAAAATCCCTGATAATGACTCAAGCTTTGCTAACTGTGTGCCTGCATTTACATAAACAATCGTTCCCGCCAACATTCCAACTTGACTAACCCAATAAAAGGTACGGACTTTAATGGTTGTTAATCCCATTAATAAATTAATCATAAAAAATGGCACAATAGGGACTAAGCGTAAGGTAAATAAATAAAACGCGCCTTCTTTAGCAATGCCTTCATCAATTGTTTTTAAACGCTCACCAAATTTATCTTTAACCCCATCGCGGAATAAAAACCGTGCGGCTAAAAATGCGGAACTTGCACCCATTGTTGAAGCGAATGAAACAATTAACGTGCCTATCCATAAGCCAAATATACCACCGCCCGCAAGCGTTAAAATTATTGCGCCGGGTAGGGATAATGCGGTAGCTGCAATATAAACTAACATATAAATCGCAATCGTCATCAGCGGATTAGCCTGATGATAAGCAAGCATAGCATTCTGTTTAGACTTTAATGCCTCTAAGGTTAAATAGTGCTGCAAATCAAAGGCAAAAAATAAAGCGATTAATACAGCGATAATCAACAACAAAGCTATTCGTGATTTTTTCATCTTTATTCTCCAAGCAAGGATTAAGGCGTATTGCCATTAAGATTCCAGTTGTAATCTATATCGGCATCAATTTCTAAAGCAGGTAAATCGGCTCTATAGTGACGAATAAATGCTTCTACGCCACCCACCGTTTTAAAATCTTTTTCAAACCAGTCAAAAATTTTCGAGACATGAATTTGTTTTCCATCACTAAACAACCCCTTTTTAGCATTATTTAAAAAAACGTTAGCTTGCCGGTTTAACTGACTATCTAATTGCGCCGCTGTATAAGGTTTATTGTATAAATCAGGGCAGCTAACCGAAGCACAAACAATGGCAAAATGAATACGCGGCTCACCCATTGGGCGAATTACTTTATTTTCTATCTCATCCAAGGAAACTGTTTTTCCACCAATCACCCCTGCATCTTTTCCCCAAACAGGACTGATTAAACTGCCGACATCTTTAATACTTTTTAATGACCCATTATCGACCACCATTTTTAATGCCAATACATTATAGGTATTAATATAAAAGGCGAGTTTTTCCTGTTTTCCTTGCAATTTAGCCACAGGATAAGCGGATAATTGTTGATAAACCGCGTCTAATTTCCCACTTTTCTTTAAAGCCGCATAATCAACCATTGCTAAAGAAACCCCTTGTTTTGTGCCTTGTTTGACGCTACTCGCCAATAAATTAGCATAAGGTTTCCAGTCAGGTTCAGTGGCTGAAACATTCATTGTAAGAAATAAAGCCGTTGTAAAAGCTAAAAGCGATTGTTTAATGATCATCATTGTTTTACTTGTGTTATGTTTGTTTTTCTAATTAGTCGAGTGAAAAATAAAAACTTACAACTTATTTTTCCTGTAAAAAATATCTCTGTACATGACAACAATGTAAATCGGAGTCCAAAACATGTTTTGGAATCCAGCATTTCATTGATTTATAAGTAATTTTTTTTAACTAGTCTATCATTAACTTCTGTACATGAAAAAATGTAAAATGGAGTCCAAAACATATTTTGGACTCCAGCATTTCATTGATTTATAAGTAATTTATTTCTCATAATATTTTTTATCATGTACAGAGGTCATTAATAATAAAATAAAGATAAGGATTAATTCAATGTTGAACAAAAAAAACAAATTTATTGCAAGCTGTGTATTTTCTTTAGCAGCAACCACAGTATCTGCGGTAGAAGTTACCGATATATGTCCCGACGAAGCAAGTCGGACTTCTATTTATAATGCGCTAAAAGGACTTCTTATTGATGCTCAAGCACAAGATAATGGCGGTTTTGGATTTGGAATGTGGGGAGCCATTGTTAATCGTGATGGTATCGTTTGTGCCATTGCAAAATCTGGGAGTGACCGAGGCGATCAATGGCCTGGAAGTCGTGTAATTGCAGCGCAAAAAGCCAATACAGCCAATGCTTTTAGTTTACCAACATTTGCTTTATCAACGGCAAATTTACATCAAGCGACACAAAATGGCGGTAGCTTATTCGGGTTACAAGAAAGTAATCCTGTGAATGTTAGTGTTGCTTATGGCGGTGATTCATCAAAATACGGGACATCAGAAGACCCAATGGTAGGCGGTAAAGTGGGTGGTGTTAATGTTTTTGGTGGTGGTCTTGGTTTATATAACACTGAAGGGGTTTTACTAGGTGCGTTAGGTGTGAGTGGTGATTCATCTTGTGCCGATCATAATATTGCTTGGCGCATTCGTCATGCGGCAAATTTAGACTTCGTTCCCGCAGGTCCAAGTCCTGCGAGCAATGACCAAATGATTTACACAGGTGAAACAGGTGCGGGTGCTGCAGGTTTTGAACACCCAGATTGTGGACATACTGAAAAAACAGTCAATGCAACCTTATCTGCAACTCAAACAAACAATTAACCTAAACCTTGTAATTATTTTTGCGTAGTTACATAAAAGCATAAAAAAAACCTCGTAAATTTTTAAAGTTTACGGGGGTTTTTATAACGTTGAAGTAATCAAAAGGATTAGATTAGCATTTTCTATAAACCTTAGGCTTTATAGGCTAAACCGCCATAATTTCAACCCAAAAAGAAGACCCTTTATCAACAACCGTATCAACACCAATATGTCCTTCCATTAATTTCATCAATTTTTCACAAAAACTAAGCCCTATTCCATTACCAGAAATAGAACTATCTTTGGCAGATAAACGCTCAAAAGGATAAAAACAAAAGGAATTTTAAACAGTTAGCTATTTTTAAATACCCGAAATTTTATTTTTATTTGATTGACTTAGGTTTCATTTTGGTAATAATATTTAAGAAATATACTCTCTTTATTAAATAAGAAGTAAACCCTTTAATTAAGTTTATTTTAGCCAAAATAAAAGTACTGGATAAATTTTATTATTCATCATTAATTAAGCTATTTTGATGATACATTAAAAATGTAACCAGTAAAATAGCAGGTAAACCCAATATTGAGGCATAAATGAAAAAATATTGATAACCATAGCCATCAACAATAATGCCTGAAAAACCCCCTAACAGTTTTGCAGGTAAGGTCATTAATGAACTAAATAAGGCATATTGGGTTGCCGTATAAGCACTATTCGTTAAACTCGATAAATAAGCAATAAAAACGGAGGTGGCAATTCCTCCGCTAAGATTATCGGCACTAATTACCACCGCTAATAATTTTAAGTTGGGTTCACTCACCGCTAATAAAGCAAAGAGTAAATTAGTTAAGGCAACTAATATAGCACCCAATAAAAGGGGTCTCATTAATCCATAACGAACGACTAAAATCCCCCCTAATGAAGCACCCAAAATAGTCATAAAAAAACCAAAAATTTTGCTAACATCAGCAATTTCTTTTTTACTAAACCCTAAATCTAAATAAAATGGGTTTGCCATCACCCCCATGGTAATATCACTCATTTTATAAACCGCAATTAAAGCTAAAATAGATAAACCTAACTTACCATTACGGGTAAAAAACTCGACAAATGGGCAAACCACAGCATCTGCAAACCATACTGTTAATCGTGATAAGGGCGAATCATTATTTTCAATACCTAGGTTTTGTTCCAATTGCGCTTCAATAGATTCAGCTTTGTTATTTGTAACCGATTCAGGTTCTTTAATTGAAAGCGTGGCAATTATTCCTATTGACATAGTCGCTGCCATCGCCAAATAAGCAATTTGCCAATTCATAAATTCGGCAATATAAAGTGCGCCTGCACCTGCGACTAATAAGGCGACTCGATAACCGAAAACGTAAGTGGCTGCCATTGCCCCTTGATATTCTGGAATCACCGCTTCAATTCGGTAGGCATCTATGACTATATCTTGAGTGGCGGAACTAAAGGCAACCATGATTGCAAAGAAGGCAATCTGCTGTAATTGGGAATTAGGATCACAATAGGCCATGCCTATTAATCCTGCAGCAATACCTAATTGAGCAATTAACATCCAACTGCGTCGTCGTCCTAACCATTTTGTAAGTAACGGTAAAGGTAGGCGGTCTATAATAGGTGCCCAGAAAACTTTAATGGAATAAGTGAGTCCAACCCAACTAAAAAAACCGATCACAGTACGTGCCGTGCCTTCATCACGTAACCATGCTGAGAGGGTGGAAAAAACTAATAAGAAAGGTAGACCTGCTGAAAAGCCTAAAAAAATCATTCCCAAAACACGAGGCTGAAAATAAATAGAAAAAGCGGCTGACCAGCTATTTTGGGTTTTCATGGATTAAATATTGATATTGTAAATTAGGTTAGCAATCTTTTGACTTTACAAAGAGACTGCTAACCGACAAATTATTTATAAAATAATTTACCTTTAACCATTAACTAAATAATGGGTAAGAATACTCGCAAAATAACCTAAGGCAATCACAGGTGTCCATTTCATGTGGGTGAAAAAGGTATATTTATGGTTTGATTGTCCCATTAAGGCAACCCCTGCGGCAGAACCAACCGATAACATTGAACCCCCAACACCCGCTGTTAATGTGACTAATAACCATTGATACAAGTCCATATCCAGACCCATGTTTAAAACTGCAAACATCACTGGAATATTATCAACAATCGCCGATAAAATACCCACTAAGATATTCGCACTGGTTGCGCCTAACCCATCATACATTCCTGCTGATAATAATTCTAAATAACCGATATAGGCTAAACCACCGACCGAGAATACAACCCCAAAGAAGAAAAATAAAGTATCCCATTCAGCATCACGAATTTTATTAAAAATATCAAAAGGATTAACTTCTTCGGCTTTTTTCTCAATTAAATTTATTCGATAACCATAAATCATTAAGATAGAAAGTCCTGCCATCATGCCCATGAAAGGCGGTAAATGAAGGAACTGTTTAAAACAAACAGCGGTTGCAATCGTCATGGCAAATAAAACACAAATCGTGATTGCGCCTTGCTTCATAACAACGGCTTCTTCATCGCTTGCTAATGGTTTTTCATCAGGTACAGCTAAATACATAAAAAATGCAGGAATAATATAATTAACAACCGAGGGAATAAATAAATTAAAGAAGTCAAAAAATTCTGCGTAACCCGCTTGCCATACCATTAAAGTAGTAATGTCGCCAAAAGGACTGAACGCCCCCCCCGCATTTGCGGCAACAACGAGATTAACAAAACCAATCGCAATAAATTTAGGACTGTTTGCACCAACTGCGGTTACCACAGCACCCACTAATAAGGCAGAGGTTAAATTATCAGCAACGGCTGATAAAAAGAAGGTAATAATCCCTGTAATCCAAAATAATTGTTTATAATTAAATTCTTTTCTAACCATCCAAGAGCGTAAAGCTTCAAACACATTACGTTCTGCCATGGCATTGATATAAGTCATCGCAACCAATAAGAACAACATTAACGCCGCATATTCTTTTAAATCAAATTCAATTTCTTCATGCAGT
Organism: Methylococcaceae bacterium; assembly: GCA_030626845.1. GTDB lineage: Bacteria > Pseudomonadota > Gammaproteobacteria > Methylococcales > Methylomonadaceae > WTBX01. The sequence continues at coordinate 94 of DAOUTG010000015.1, read as the reverse complement.
TCTTCAATAGGAACGCCCATAGACGTTGCTAAAACAGCCGCATGCGCCCAAATAATGGCGGCGGCTAAAATAACAGGTTTCGATTTACTTAAGC
>DAOUTG010000046.1 GCA_030626845.1 Methylococcaceae bacterium | reverse complement strand
GCAGGGGCAGGATTATTAATCGGTGCAGGGGCAGGATTATTAATCGGTGCAGGGGCAGGATTATTAATCGGTGCAGGGGCAGGATTATTAATCGGTGCAAAGTCATTACTCAGTGTAGGCTGAGAACGTTCATTTGTAAGCACAGGCTGCTTATCTACTACTGGACGACGCTCAGGAGGTGGTAATTCTTCTGGGGCAATTTTTTTGTTTAAAACATTTTCGATGGTTATCTCTGTTGGTGTTACAGAATTTGTTACAGGTGCAGGTACTTCTTCTTGATGATTATCTAATTCTCGATGTCGTGGAGGGGGGGCATTATTTGTAATTGCGCCATTATTGTGTAATGAATGGTTGTCCATAACTTCAAGGCTCTCATGAGACAAATTATCAAGTGATGGCGCAGATTCATTACTTATACTTTCTGGATGATCCAAAACTGGCGAGCTTTCTGGTAAGTTATTATTATTTTCTGGTGCTGGTGCATTGTTTTCCTGTTTAATTGCAGGCTGATTCGTTGGCTGTTGTTTGTTATCTAACGGGCGATTAATTTTATTTTCCAATCTTATAAACCTAGGTATGGAAAATATATCAGGCATAAAAGCTGAATGACCTGAAGCTATTTCAAAGTTTCCTGCTTGATTTTCAAGGATAACCGTTCCATCAAAAACATCAACGTGTAAGCCATCATCTAGTTTTGCTAAATATTCTGTTCCTCGTGTCCCTATTGAGGCAATATTGGTTCTCACTTTATAACGTTCTTGTTTAATTGAACCTACAATCGTTCTAAATACCCCTTTGGCAAAATGAAAGAAGGCTTTTTCATTGTTATCTTTTTGCTTTGAAAAATGATAATCTTCGATTTTAAATTCAGTATTATCATAAAAAGAAATAATTCCATCATCAGTAAAGCGTAATTGTAAGTAGCCAGTTTGGGTAATAATTTTATCACCCACTTTAAGCGTAGCTCCTTTTTTTAAAGCGACTTTTTTACCGGTATGATGAACAACATAAACGTCACCTTTTGCAAAAATAACTTTTGCGGCTATTTCTGCAACAGCCGTTTGACAAAAAAACATCAGTAAGAAATAAAAAAAATAATTGCTAAAGGTTTTCATCAGTTTCCCTAAAAATTCCATTGAATATTGGCGGAGACAATATTTCGTTGATAATCATAAAGACTCATATTTGAGCTATTTAATATCCAGGTTGCTTCTGCTGAAAGTTCTAATTGGCGTTCAAACATAAAATGGGTATATTTACCTGTGATTGAATAATTTTGGTCATGTCGTGTCCCTAGAAAAAAAGGATGGCTCTGTTTGTAATGCTTATCTTCAAAAGAGCCTCTAAGCAAAAAAGTATTTTGTTTGTTAAAATGCAAATGAGCAACAAGCCGTGTGCCTAATCTTGCATGACCTAGATAACCTGTGGTTGAATCATGAAATTTTTCCTCTCCTCCATAAACTTCTAATGAGAGCATCGGATGCCATAATCCAGATAATTGCTGGTAAAAAATTGCCCCTAAAGTATAAGCATCATAATTTAGCGTATTTGAACCTGGATGTCTGGCGGTTCTGACATTAAAATTTAATGCCAGAGCATTGCTTTTAAATAAAGGTCGATACCATTGACCTAAGATAGCGTATTGATTTTGATAATGTTGGTCATCAATCCAGATACTTTGGTATTTAAAATTAAGACTTAGGTTGTTTTTACCCTGTTGATAACTGCCCCCTGCCCAGCTCGACATATAGGCTAAATCTTCATCAGGACGATTACGATTAAAGCGTTGACTGCCCCAAATACCTAAATTAATTTTTAAATCTTTATTTATAGGAACTTTTAAACCTAAATATCCACTGATAGCATAGAAAAAATCTTGATCTTTTTCTAAATTTTCACCAATGGCAACAGGTCCTAAATGCGTAGAACCTGGGATAATTAAAAAATTGCTGTCAGGCCCACTGGTTAAATTATCATCATAAGAAAAACTAGTTTGTATAAAACCTTTTAAAGAATAGGCTTTATTTTCATCCTTTTCTTTGCTTTGGGTTAATTTTTCAATTTCAACCGCTTCGGTTGTTGCGCCTTGTTGTTCAAGCTGTTGTTGAAGTTTTTTCGCTTTTGAAAATTCTTTTAATTGGATATAACTTTTTGCTAAAGCGACCTGTGTCCCTATATGTTGGGGCTGCATCAATAAAGCCCGTTCTAACACTAACACCGAATAACTGTATTGTTCCATTTTTTGTAGTAATAGGCCATAAAAATAATCAAATTCTGCATTACCTGCATTATCATCAGCAATAGGATTAAGTAAATTAAAAGCCGCTTCTATTTTGTCTGCTTTTATTAATAATTGTGCTTGTTCTAAAGATTTATTAAGGTCAAATGCAAACAATGCACTAGAAAAATTAATTAGTGAAAATAAAATAATAAGGCGGAATTTATTTTGATAAAAATAATTTTTCATAATTTAGATAAGTGGATGAGTCATCTTCTTAGAAATGAGCATTTAATAACATTTATTTTGCCTGCCTACGCAGGATAAGTTTTGAAAATTATTGAATATTCATACCTTATTTACTTGTTAAAACTATTGTTGAACCTATTTGTTGTTGCTGCAAACGCTGAAAATGATAATTAATCAAAGGATCATTAGGGTATTTTGCAACTAATTTAGAAAATTCGTCAACCGCATCGGGTGTTTGTTGTTCCATTTTGTGATAAGCCAGTAGGTAATCTTGAATCAAGGGACTATTAAATTCTTCTTCAGTTAATAATTCAAATGCTTTAATTTTCTCTTGTTTACCTTTTAAAACTAGCCAACCTACAGGACGAGATTTAAAATTTTCGCAATGTCCTATCGTTGAGTCAGCCACACATAAACGAGTCCCGAATTGTTTATTCACACTTTCAAGCCGTGATGCCGTATTAATTGGGTCGCCTAAAGCGCGATAATCAAACATATGTTCACCACCAAAATTACCCACCAAAACTTTTCCTGAACAAACACCAATTCGAGTAATTCCAAATTTAATCCCCTTATCACCTTTATCTTTAGCAAACTGCATTGCATACGCATCCATTGCTAATGCACATTCTAAAGCTAATTGCTGATGATTTTTTTGGATAATGGGTGCTGAGAAAATAACCGCAACCGCATCGCCAACAATACGATCCAAAGTTCCATTATATTTAAAAGCAATATTAATCATCCCATCCAAATAATGGTTTAACATTGACACACATTCGTGGGGGGGGTGTTTTTCCATTAAAGCGGTAAAATTGGCCAGGTCAGTCATTACAAATGAGCATTCTCTATATTCACCGCCTAAAGTTAAGCTTTCAGGGTTTTCAATTAAATATTTAACCCGGTTAGGTGAAATATAATGCCCAAAAGCCTCTCGTAGCCAGCGTTTTTCACCTTCTGTTTGCCACTGTTTCTGTAAAATAAAAACAATAAATAATAAAACAATAAATAGGGAGGGTGATAAGGGGTCAAAAAATTGTTTTTCAATGGTAAATAAATACCAGCTTACGCAAATAATAAAAATAATAATAATTGAGCCAAAAAATGCCAAACTGACCGCGTTCATTTTTGAGTTGAAAAAATAAAATAAACCCCAAGCGATCATTAATAAGCAAATATTTAATTCATCTGTCCATTCAAAATAAGATAAATAACTATTTTGTAATAATTGTTCAGCGAGTTGTGCATGAACTTCAACCCCTGGAACATTATAACCAAAAGGTGTAAAACGCATGTCTTTTAAGGCGCTCGCGGTAACCCCAATATAAATTATTTTATTTTTAATTTCTTCGATAGAAATTTGATTATCTAATAATTTCCATGCAGGAATATACCGTGAAGCTAGTGTATGTGTATAGTGTAGTAAAATTTCACTACTAGGATTAGGGTAAATACTTAAGTTTCCTATCTGGATATTATCAATACTTCCATCTGTTGAGGTTTCAAGCATATAAGCCTTTTTTTCCTGAAACAAACGCAGTGCCTCAGAAGTAATAGAAGGATAAGGTTTATCTTGTAAACACATTAATAAAGGGGCTTTACGAATAATTCCATCTTCATCAGGAAAATAGGCAAAAGTTCCATTACCTTTGGCAGCTTGTTCTATTTTTGGTAAATTAGAAATTGCATTAGAAAGGCAAGTTAAAGTAGGTAAAGCCGAATTTCCTTTAATCATAAAGCCTTTTTTAAGGACAGGAAGTGGGGCGTTTTCTGAACTCTCTTTTAACATAAACCCTGTTACTACCTTAGTTTTTTGCATTGCTGAAACTAACATATCATCATTATCAGGAAGGGTTGCAAGTTTGGCAGCTAACATTGGATATTGAGCTAAATGTTTCGCTATTTCAGTTGCCGAAGTACGGTCTTTTTCTGAAAACATCATATCAAAAACAATGACAGATGCACCTAAGCTAGTTAATTTTTCAACAATATCTGCAATTACCTTTCGAGACCAAGGAAATTGTCCTATTTTTTCTAGACTCTTATTATCAATCGCAAGAATTTTAACAGGGGCAGGTTGATAAATACGGGGCTGTAATTGTTGAAATAAATCATAAGAACTATGGCCTAGTCTAATAATAAAACGAGGGGAATATATCTGAATAATTAATGCGGATATAAGGACAATAATTGTCCAAAAATATTTATAGGGTTTTTTTATCGTCTTGCTATTCATTAAATTATTCCCATAAGCTATGAAAAAATAATCGTTAATAACGAGTTGATCTCAAATTTAAAAGTATTTAATGATTAATTATCTAAACTGAGAACTGTTCGTTCTGCTTATTTTTTTGATTATGATATAAATAACCTCACCCTATTTTAGGGTTAATAAATTAAATTATTTACGTGATTTTCTAGGGAGTTTATTATGAAATCTATTTTATGTACAGCGACTTTAATAATAGGGATGTTTGTAACAACTGGGGATGCTTTTTCCTATGCTTCATTAGCAATTGACAGTGACAGGGGAAGTCGTTTAGGTTTTTCTTTCGACTATAATAATGCTTATGATGCAGATCAACGCGCTTTAGTTGAGTGCGGTCAAGGTTGTCGAATTGTTAAGAATTTTTCAACGGGTTGTGGGGCTTATGCTGCCGATCAAACCTATGGTGAAACAGCCTATGGCTGGGGTGTTGCAACGAATAAAGAACAAGCAAAAAATATCGCTTTAAGTCAATGTCAACATTATGGAGGCACTCAATGTGTGATTAGAGTTTGGGCTTGTAATAGTTATTAAATTATTAGTTAGGTAGCCCGTATGCAGCGTAGCGTAATACGGGAAGTTGCCCACGAACCATAAATTATTATTCATAAGTTTTCGAAATAATATTTAAAACATTTATATATCACTACCCCGTATTACACCGCGCTTTATATGGGCTATTTTTACTTCTAACCAAAAACAGTCATTAATTCCTGAATTGCTTCCATTAATACGTCAATTTCAGCTTTCGTGTTATACATCGCAAATGAAGCGCGTGCTGTGGCTGGCACATTAAAAAAATCCATGACAGGCATGGCACAATGATGACCTGCCCGAATAGCAATTCCAACACTATCAAGCATGGTTCCTATATCATGTGGATGAATTTTATCCAAGGTAAAGGATAAAATAGCTCCTTTTTCAGCCGCATCCCCTACAATGGTTAAGCCACCAATTTGTCTGGCTTTTGCCGTTGCATAAATTAATAGTTCATACTCATAAGCGGCAATAGTATCCATTCCGACGGTATTTAAGTAATCAATGGCAGCGCCTAAAGCGACTGTGTCAGCAATATTGGGTGTCCCCGCTTCAAATTTATAAGGTAAAGTTGAATAAGTACTTTTTTCAAAGCTTACGGTGCGAATCATATCACCTCCCCCTTGATAAGCTGGCATTGTATTTAGCAACGCTTGTTTGCCATATAAAACACCAATCCCAGAAGGTGCGTAAAGTTTATGTCCAGAAAAAACATAAAAATCACAATCTAAATCTTGTACATCTACCGACATATGGGGAATAGCCTGTGCGCCATCTAATAATACAGGAATATTTTTAGCATGCGCTGCGGCAATTATTTTTTTAACAGGATTCACTGTACCCAGTGCATTTGACATATGCACCACAGAAACCAGTTTAGTTTTATCGCTAATTAAAGATTCAAACTTATCATAAATCAATTCGCCCTGCTTATTAATCGGTGCAACTTTTAAAATTGCCCCTGTTTGTTGACAAAGCATTTGCCATGGCACAATATTAGAATGATGTTCCATAGCGGTAATCAAGATTTCATCATTTTTGCCGATATTAGCCCGCCCAAAAGTTTGGGCGATTAAATTAATAGCTTCTGTTGTTCCACGTACAAAAATAATTTCTTTCTCAGAATCTGCATTAATAAATTTTTTTACCTTATCTCGTGCCTGTTCATATTTATCTGTTGCCCGTTGACTTAAGGTATGTACGCCACGATGAATATTAGAATAATCTTGGCGATAAAAATCACTCAAACAATCAATCACTTGATTAGGTTTTTGACAACTTGCTGCATTATCTAAATAAATCAATGGTTTATTATGAATTTTTTGTGCTAAAATAGGAAAATCTGCACGAATTTTTTCAATAGGGTAAGTCATGTAGGATAGGTTGGTTATGTAGATGACAAAACTTAAAAAACCGTCTATGAAAACGGTTTTTTAATTGATTACAGCATTAAATTCTTTGCTTATTACAAAATTTAACAGCCGGCTATTCCATGTTTCTGAATTCTATACAAGAGCGTATCTCTGGAAATACCTAGTAATCGTGCAGACTTACTACGATTTCCATTAGTCCGTGTTAAGGCTTGATAAATAAGGTCTGCTTCTAGTTTTTCGAGCTTTAGACCCAATGTAGGTAATTTGAAAGTACCTTCAAGGACTGATTTATTGGAACAAGCACTAAATTCATAAGGCAAATTTTCAGGTTCAATCGTTCGTCCTGCCAATAAAATACTTAAACGTTCACAAAGATTACGCAATTCACGAATATTTCCAGGCCATTGATAACCTTGTAATTTTTTAATAGTGTACTTACTAAACTTAGGCTGGCTCAAATTATGTGTTTTAGAAAAATGACTCAAAAAATGTTTAATTAATGCATCAATATCTTCTTTTCTTTCTTTTAATGGCGGTAATTCTAGTGGAACAACATTGAGTCGAAAAAATAAATCCTGTCTAAATTCGCCTCGATCAATCTGTTGATTAAGGTCTGTATTCGTTGCAGTAATAATACGTGTATTAACTTTATAAGGCTTTATATCCCCTACCGCAAAACATTCTCCCGTTTCTAAAAAACGTAATAATTTTGCTTGTATTGCTAAGGGAAGCGAATTTATTTCATCTAAAAATAATGTACCTCCTTCTGCTGTTTGAAATATCCCTAATTTATTAGTAGTCGCCCCTGTAAACGCCCCCTTTTTATGCCCAAACAACTCCGATTCAATAATTCCCTCAGGCAATGCAGCACAGTTTAAAATAACAAAAGGTTTATTAATTCGTGAACTTGCTTGTTGGATTGCTGTGGCTAAAACTTCTTTCCCGGTACCCGTTTCACCTTTTATTAGCACGGTAACATCAGTTGCTGCAACTATCCTTGCACTGCGTAAAAGGGATTCAAATGCAGGTGATTTACCGATAATAGAATTGAATTGAGTCATGATTTATATCTCGTTTATCATCATTTAATTAGACAGGTTGCAGGCGCATTGGATTTAGCCCGGGAAAAATGGCGAACAGTGCAAGCCCTATCAAAAGAATGCCAACTATTTGTTTAAAATGTCGCATTCTGGATAATTTAGTCAGAATACCTGTAATTATACCGACTCCCATGACTGCGGGTAAAGTCCCTAATCCAAATGCCAACATGGTTAAAGCACTTCTTAAAACATCGCCTGTCGCTGCAGATAGCGTTAAAGCCCCATAGACCAAACCACAAGGTAACCACCCCCAAACCATACCAAATAATAAGGCATGTAGTCGTGTTTTGACTGGAATCAATTGTCGACCATAAGGTTCAATTAATCGCCAAAATCTAGAGCCTAATTTCTCTATGTAAGCAAAACGCGGAAACCAGCCAGCAATATATAATCCTGCACTTATCATAATAGTTGCAGAAAATAATTGTAAGCCGCGATGCCCTTCTCCGTGCGTAATCGGTAGGCTAAATAAAGACCCCAATAAACCGACAATTGCCCCAGCCAGTGTATAACTACTTATACGACCAATATTGTAATTGAGTACAAAGAAAAATAGTTGTGTTTTATCATTTCTAATTTCAGGGGCAAGGCTTAAGGTTAAAGACCCAATCATTGAGCCACACATCCCGATACAATGAATACTACTGAAACCCCCCATCATAAAGGCGACCAAATAAGAAGTATTAAAAGCTATATCAAATTCCATAACTTGTTCACATTAGCATATTGCCCTCTTAAGATACAGTTTAAATTTTAAACTTTGATATAGAATTTTAACGTGATGCGACATTTTGTCACATTTATAAAGGTTGATAATTAAGCTAGTATGTAAGTAATTATTTATAGATTTAAGTTCTTACATCTATAACAGTTAGGGAATAAAAGAGTATGGCAATGAGTCTTAGTGATACATCAAACACTTATCCTAGAACCAAAATTTGGTTATCTGTCTGGCTATCTTTCATGCTGTTACTGGTTTCTATACTCCATAATGTCGGCTTAAATACCGCCCATTATTCACATAGAAACGAGCTAGTTTTAATTGAGTTTACTTTACTGATGATTGTCATTTTACTCGGTCTTAGCCATTTTATTTCCAGTCTCTATTATCTTATTAACAACAATAGAAAAGAACTACAACAGTCTGTAACCTGTTTTTTTATTATTGTCTTGACTTTAGTTGTTGCAATTTTTATAGATGCGGAAACCTTACTTTATGCAACGTAAGTCTCAAACATGGCAGGGTGAATAATTTTTTATTCCTCGAACCCTTCTAATTTAGAAATCTTTTGTTCGCGGCATTCTATCCCAGCTTCTTTTAACGCTTCTCTCATACATTGCATTTGTTTATCTGTTTGGTGAATATGATCTAACATGCGATTAATGGCTTCAATAATAGGATCTGGCATATTTGCCGTTTCACCATAAGCCTCAAAACCAATTTTATTTGCGGTTTTTTCACGTAAGCTTTGAGATTTTCTAATACGTCCAGGAATACCTGTTACTGTAGAATGGGCAGGAATAGATTTAACTACCACCGCATTTGAGCCAACACGTGCATTTTTTCCAATGTTTATCGGTCCTAATATTTTTGCCCCTGCACCGACTACAACGCCGTTTTCTAGGGTAGGGTGGCGTTTACCTTTCTTCCAGCTTGTTCCACCTAAAGTTACGCCATGATAGAGCGTACAATCATCACCAATGACCGCTGTCTCACCAATAACAACGCCCATCCCATGATCTATAAAAAAGCGTTTACCAATTTTCGCTCCAGGATGAATTTCTATGCCTGTCAACCAACGCGAAAAATGGGCGATAAAACGGGCAGTCCATTTAAACCCATGATTCCAAATACAATGACTTAAGCGTTGAATAAGTAACGCATGAAATCCTGGATAACAGGTTAATATTTCAAGAACAGATTGTGCGGCGGGATCCCGGTCAAAAATATAATCAACTTCTGCTCTTATTTTATTTAACATTAGGAATCACCTTGGTTGTTATTTTGGGAAAAACGCAGAATACCACGCAAAATGTCTAATTCTTTGCTATCTAATTGGATGCGGTTATAAATTCTACGCAAACGTCGCATTAAGGAAGCTGTTTTATCAGGGCGTAAAAAACCAATATCAGCTAATGTTTGTTGTAAGTGTTGATAAAATAATCCCATTTGCTCGGCAGTAGCGAGTGGATTTTCATCTTTATCACCAATAATAGCTTGATTTTGAGCTTCCCCCTTTGCCATAAATAATTCATAAACAATGACTTGAACGGCTGCTGCAAGGTTTAAGGAGCTGTAATTTTCATTACAAGGAATACGTAAAAGATAATGGCATAAATCTAATTCATGATTTTTAAGCCCTGAATTTTCACGTCCAAAAATAAGCGCGATATTATTCTTTGGTGGTTGTGAAATACATTTTATTGCATTTTCTCGTGGATTTAATTCAGGCCAGCTAATCGTTCTTGCTCTTGCACTGCATCCAATGACTAACTGACAATCATTAATTGCTGTGTTTAAATCGTTATAAACGATGGCATTAGCAAGGACATCATCTGCCCCTGATGCTCTTGCGGTTGCATCGGCATTAGGAAAATTTTTAGGTGATACTAGACGTAATTGCGAGAGCGACATGTTTTTCATCGCACGGGCAACGCCCCCGATATTACCTGCATGAGAGGTTTCTACAAGAATAATTTTGATATTATTTAACAAAGAAGGATACTCTTTTTGAAAAAAGAACAAATTTTAACAAAAGATTTGTTACTCTAGTGAGATTTTATTACTCTAAATTCAAAATTTTAACTTATGAACCCGATGCTTAACATTGCTATACGTGCTGCAAGAAATGCAGGTGACATTATTCAGCGTGCTTCTGAAAATGTTGGTCAATTGAAGATTAATTTTAAAACCCAAAATGATTACGTCACAGAAGTAGATCGAATGGCAGAACAGGAGATTATTAATGTTATTCATACTTCGTTTCCAAACCACGGTTTTTTAGCCGAGGAAAGTGGTAAGCAGTCAGGGGATGATTATGTTTGGATTATTGACCCTTTAGATGGAACGACTAATTTTTTACATGGATTTCCTGTTTATGCGGTGTCTATTGCGTTGCAACATAAAAATAAACTGCAATTAGCGGTGGTTTATGATCCTTTGAAAGATGAATTATTCACCGCAGAAAAGGGAGGAGGGGCTATGTTAAATAATCGTAAAATTCGTGTTACTCAGCCGAATAGTCTTAAAGGGGCATTAATTGGGACAGGGTTTCCGTTTAAATCAAAGAAAAACTTAGCCGCCTATTTAGGCATGTTTTCAGCTTTGGTCGGTGATACTGCGGGCATTCGTCGTGCAGGGGCAGCAGCGTTAGATTTAGCTTATGTGGCCTCTGGGCGATTAGATGGTTTTTGGGAAATTGGTTTACAACCTTGGGATATGGCGGCAGGAATTTTGTTAATCCAAGAAGCAGGGGGCGTATTAACTGATTTTTCATTTAAGGATCAGTATTTCCAATCAGGGAATTTAATTGCAGGGAGTCCTAAAATGCACCAGTTGATGTATAAAGCGATTGAGCCGCATTTGACGGATAATTTAAGATAAATTCACGCCTAATAAACATAAAAGCCGCCGTATTATATCAATACGGCGGCTTTTTTAAACTGAACAATTAAAGTTTTTATGCCATTGCATAGACTTTTTTATTCAATTTACTTTTATTACGTGCAGCCTTATTTTTATGAATAAGACCTTTTGCCACAGCAGAATCAATAATAGGAACGGCTGTCTTATAAGCTACTTGTGCTTCCTCTTTATTACCTGATTCAACGGCTACAATTATTTTTTTAATAAATGTACGTAGATGACTACGTTGTCCTGCGTTGCGAATACGGCTTTTTTCTGCCTGACGCGCTCTTTTTTTAGCTTGTGCTGTATTAGCCATAATGACCCGATTCATGCTATAGATTGTAAGAACCCTACATTATCCTTGTTAAATGTTATCATTGTCAATAAGATAAATAATTTTCGGATGCCATTTTGAGTAAAAAACTGTTTAAATTAACGGCTATAGTAAGTGGAATGACGATGATTTCAAGGCTTTTAGGCTTTATTAGGGATATGTTATTTGCACGAATTTTTGGGGTGGATTCAGGAACAGATGCTTTTTTTGTTGCCTTTAAAATTCCTAATTTTTTAAGGCGACTGTTTGCAGAAGGGGCTTTTTCTCAAGCCTTTGTGCCTGTATTAGCTGATTATAAGGAACAAGGAACTAAAGAGGCATTAAAATTATTTATTAATAAAACCGCAGGGTCGCTTGCCTTAATTTTAATGGCGGTGACTATTATTGGGATGATTGCAGCTCCCTTGTTAATTATGTTGTTTGCGCCAGGTTTTATGTGGGAAGGAGGACAATACGAGCTTGCCGTACAAATGTTACGAATTACTTTTCCTTATTTGTTTTTTATTTCTTCAGTGGCATTTGCAGGGGGAATTTTAAATTCTCATGGAAAATTTGCCGTTCCAGCTTTTACCCCTGTTTTTTTAAATATATGTATGATTGGCGCAGCTATTTGGTTATCGCCATTAATGCCTGAACCCATTACCGCATTAGCATGGGGTGTTTTTGTTGCGGGGATGGTGCAATTAGCCTTTCAGTTCCCCGCTTTAATGGCTTTAGGGTTAGTTCCTCGTCCTCAATTTGGGTTTAAAGATGCGGGGGTTAAGCGCATTATGTCATTAATGTTGCCTGCTATTTTTGGGGTTTCAGTTACCCAAATTAATTTATTAATAGATACTTTATTAGCTTCATTTTTAACGGCAGGTAGTGTGTCATGGCTTTATTATTCGGATCGTTTAGTTGAGTTTCCTCTCGGCTTATTTGGAATTGCGCTGGCTACGGTAATTTTACCTACGTTATCTAAAAATCACGCTGCACAAGATCATCTTGCTTTTTCACGCTCATTAGACTGGGGATTGCGCTTAGTTTTACTGATTGGCATTCCCTCTTCAGTGGGGTTATTTTTATTAGCAGAGCCAATGCTGTCAACCTTATTCAAATATAATGAGTTTGGGATTAATGATGTACAAATGGCAGGAAAAAGCTTAATGGCTTATTCTGTTGGCTTGTTGGGTTTTATTTTAGTTAAGATTTTAGTGCCAGGTTTCAGTTCACGTAAAGATATGAAAACACCCGTACGTTTTGGTATTTATGCAATGATCGCTAATATGATTTTTAACTTAATTTTATTTTATCCACTGGCGCATGTTGGGCTTGCGTTAGCGACTTCATTAGGCGCATTTTTTAATGCGAGTTTATTGTTAAAACGCTTATTAAAAGAAAAGTTTTATCAACCGCACCAAGGATGGGGTGGGTATTTATTAAAACTTATTGTGGCAAATGGGGTGATGGGAATAGGATTATATTATTTTGTTGATAAAACGCAATGGTACGATTGGCAAGCGTTGGATAAAATAATACATCTTGCCATGGCGATTATTTTGGCGGCTTTAGTTTATGCTATCGTATTATTATTAGTCGGACTGAGACCGCATCATTTATCGCCTAAATTAGTTGAGATAGTGCCATTGGTTAATAACAAAAAAGTTAGAAAGAAATCAAAAAAATTAAATAAGCGACAGTTATTAAAACAACAACGGTGTCGTGGACGAAAAAACACTAGGCAATGAGGAAATATAATTTTGACAGCTCATTTAAGTAACCGTTGGCAACAACAATTAAGGAGTGCTTTTAAATCTATTACCGCACTTTATGATTATTTAGAACTTGATACCCATGATCTTTTTTCAGATGAAGCCCATTTAAACTTTCCTTTGCGTGTTCCAGAAAGTTTTGCTGCACGAATGGAAAAAGGAAACCCAAATGATCCCTTATTAAAACAAGTTTTACCTGTCAATGAAGAAATGCAAACAGTGGCAGGTTTTGGTCTTGATCCTGTGGGGGATTTACAGGCAATGACAGAAACGGGGGTGATTCATAAATATCAGGGACGTGCTTTATTGATTAATACAGGCAGTTGTGCCATTCATTGTCGTTATTGTTTTCGGCGTAATTTTCCTTATAGTGATTTTCAATTGGGCAATCAAAAACAAGCGATCAACTATTTAAATGAACATTTAGATATTAGCGAAGTGATTTTAAGTGGCGGTGATCCGTTATTATTATCAGATGCCAAGTTAGTTACTTTGATAAAGGAAATGAATACAATTGAGCATTTAAAACGAATTAGAATTCATAGCCGTTTGCCTATTGTACTACCTGATAGAATAAATAAAGGTTTAATTAAGGCGTTAACATATTCTGAAAAAAAAATAATTATGGTGATGCATTGTAATCATGCGAATGAATTAAATGTTGAGGTGGCTAAAGCTTGTGAAAAAATGCGTCAAGCAAATATTATGCTCTTAAATCAAAGTGTATTACTTAAGGATATAAATAATAATGTTTTTCAGCTTGCTCAGTTAAGTGAAAAGCTATTTAGTTTAGGGGTTCTGCCGTATTATTTACATTTGTTAGATAAGGCATTAGGAACAGCCCATTTTGAGGTTTCAAAAACAGAAGCAGTTTCATTAATGCAGCAGTTACAAGCTCAATTACCGGGGTATTTAGTGCCTAAACTAGTTAAAGAGGAAGCAGGCAAGGCGGCAAAAACGATTGTTTACTGATTAAAGGTTTCAGGCATTTCAATGATAACAGCTTTTAGTTCTTTTTTATTCCTTAGGGTTAAGTTCTATATTTTCCTTTTTTAATAAACTTTGTGCATTAAATTGAGTGATTGATTTTTCTATTTTTACCTCTATATTAGCCGCTTGTAATCGTTGTGTATTTGAATTATTAAGAGGGGAGTTCGATTGAAGTAAGAAAAAAGCCAGGAATGCGCTTAAACCAAAAGCGATGATAATCAATAGATTTAAGTTTCTTGAAAACCAAGCGCGTTTAGCTAAAAAAGCACGTGTTTTATTACTTAACAAGCTGGCTACTTTATAAGCTATAACACTGGCATTATCTTGATTAGGAGTGTTTTTAGCACTGACCGCTACGAGTAAGTCATTGGCTAATAATTCCATATCATAGCTTTTATGTTGCTGTAAGAGGGTGCTAATTTCGGGGGTAGTTAAAGTTTCTAAACCATCACTGGCAAGTAATAAAATATCATTTTCCAGTAATTGAAAAGGGTTTTTAGGGGCATCAATTAGAAGTATTTTTTCTCCAGTGACTACTGAACGTAAATTATGACGCAGTGGTTCATTAGCTGCTTCCTCTTCACTCATCTGTCCAAGCTTAACCATTTTTGCATAAATACTTGCCATTGAATGATCTTGATTTAAACGGATGAGCTTTTCATTTCTATAAAGCCAAAAAGGTGAGTCACCTACACTGATCCAATGAAGTTGATTGTTATTAATATGAGCAACTAATAAGGTTGACCCCATTCCTGACAATTCGGGTTGTTTTTCTATTGCCGTTGCCAAAGCCGTATTTGCATAATTCAGACTTTGTTTTAAGGATTTTACCGTCCCTTCATGAGTTGATTGATAACTTGCTATGAATTGATTAATAATCAATTGACTCGCTTTGTCTCCTCCTACATGTCCGCCCATACCATCGGCTAATAAAAGCAATGACTCGTCTTTACCTGAGTTCGATAGTGATAAATACTGGGTTGTATCTTCCTGTTTTTTTCGTTTTCCCAATATTTGTTTAGCGGCACATAGAATTTTCATTATTCTACCGTTTGATTAATCATCATGTTGATAGGAGATGAACCTGTAACCGCTACTTTTTTAGTCGTGATAAATAAATCACCTTTAGTCGCTTTAGGATGACCTGCAAAAGAAACCCGTGCCGTGATATCAACAAACTCAACTGAAGATAACTTAGCAGAAGGCATAGGCGACTTAGTGTCATCTAAAATAATAGTTTTAGGTAAGTCTTTAACCTGTAAACGTTCTGCAGCTAAAGGCATTCTTCCGCCTATTTTTTGTGCAAAAACAAAAACAATATCCTCTGCTTTCGTTTTTGCTTTTAAATCAGCACTTATATCTAATTTTATTTCAATTTTTGCTGTTGCAGTATCAACAGGTTTTGGTTTTATAGGGCTTTCACCTAATTTAGCTCTTGTTTGTGCAAGGACAGGCTCAATAAAACTACTTAAAAGGTGTAAACTGGCTTTAATTTTAGCTTTCTCCCATTCCTTGACAGCTCCTTTTAGATCACCTGTGGAATAAGCATCAATCCCTTTGATAATTAAAGCTGAAGATTCTAAAGGGTCTAAAGTAAGTGCCGCTTGCATTGCTTTTTTAGTTTCAGGTGTAATGATTTCACCTGCTGCTTGAAATAACATTTGAGCATAAGAGCCTGTAACAGCGGCAAGCGTTGGATCATCTTTTGGCATTTGTTTGATGGCAGAGGCATAGGCTTGTGCCGCTTTATCAAACTTTCCAATAGCTGAGTAAGTATTAGCAAGTAAAAACCATTTCTCAAGATCTGCTGGATTTTTTTGTAATTTTTCCTCTAGCATGACAATGATTTTTTCAAAACTAGGGGCGGGTTTTTTATCTGTCGCCGTTGTCTGTGTAGATGCAGCTTGTGCATTCATAGTTAAAGATAATGCAAAATCATCACTGCGACCTAGTTTAAAATAAAATCCAAGACTTACACCAACAACTAATAATGAAATAACGGTACTAATAGCCCAATGTGATGATTTTATAGATACGTTTTTTAAGGTAGTTTCTGAATTAGTTGAAACATCAGTTAATAATGATTTTTCTAGTTCAGCTTTAAGTTGTAAAAAAGTATTATCATCTAAGTTACCTTGACTTTTTTCCTGTTCTAACTCTGCTAAACGTTGTTTAAAAATATCAATATTTTGTTGTTTGTCTCCTAAATTTATCTCAGTATTACGAGGCTTTATTAATGGAAAAAATATAATCATTATTGCTACAAGTGATAATCCTGCAAAAACTAGCCATAGTTCAGTCATTATTTTTTCTCATTGTTAGTATTTAATAAAGTTGCAAGTGTTTGTTGCTGCTGTTGATCTAAATTTATTTTATATTTATCTGTTGATGTTTTTTTGAGTCGATTATATAAAATTAATCCAATAATAATAAGACCAATTAATAATAATAATATAGGTCCATACCAAAGTATTAACGTTTGCCCGCTAACACGTGGCTTATATAAAACAAATTCACCATAACGTTCCAGCATGTAATCAATAATAACATCATCAGATTGATCTTTTTCTAGCATTTGATAAACCTTCATTCGTAAATCGGTGGCAATTTCAGAATTTGAATCCGCTAAATTTTGGTTTTGGCATTTAGGACAACGCAATTCTGCAACCAGCGTTTGAAAACGATGCTGTTTTTCTGCGTCTTTAAATTGATAAATATCAATCGCAGCAAAAACATTAAATGATAGAACCGTTAAAATAATCGTCAAAAACTTATTCATTAATCATTCCTTTTAATTTTTGCCAAACTTCTTCGGTAACTACACCGACATGACGGTGTTTAATGATGCCATTTTTATCTAATAGATAGGTTTCAGGTGCACCATAAACGCCTAAATCTAATCCCAACATGCCATTTTCATCATAAATATTAAATTGATAAGGGTCGCCTAATTGTTCTAACCAATTTAAAGCCGTTTGCCGATTATCTTTATAATTAAGTCCGATCAGAGGAATTTTATTTTTTTGGGCAATTTTTAGCAATTGAACATGTTCCTGGCGACAAGAAGGACACCAAGTTGCCCAGACGTTAATAAGTACGGGTTGACCAATCAGGTCTGTATTCGTAGCAATTTTATTGGCATCTTTTAAAGTTTCTACCTTAAAATTGGGAAAAGGTTTACCAAGAAGGGCTGAGGGTAATTTGGTAGGGTCAATACTTAGACCTTTCCATAAAAATGCCCCTAAAACGATAAATAAACCTAAGGGGATAAATAATAACCCTCTTTTCATGGGTAACTCCTAAATGGTTGTTTGGTTAGTTCTAATAAACCTTCTCTCGAACTATTTTTAAAGATTTCTATTTGTTCTAAATTTTTCAATAAAAGATACGCAATAATCTTCATTCCACTATTCCGAATAGATAGCCATATTACTTGAGGTGGGTAAGCAAACAGAAAAGATTGTTGGTGAAAATAATTATTTTTGGAGATAATATAATTTTCAGTTTTAGTATAATCCCAAATATTATTAGTACGCCCTTGCATTTTTAAGAAGTCAATATGATGACTATTTGGAAATTTTTGAATATTTTTGTGACTGAGACTTGAAAAACTATCTAAAATTTCTTGTTCTATCATTCCCTCTGCAAAATATTTAAGAAGATCGTAGACAGTTATTCGAGTTCCTTTAATACAAGGTTTCCCATGAGGAATATCAGGTGTGATGATGTAATTATTAAAATTCATGTTAAAAATCTGTTGTTAGATAATGGTTGTATCAGTAAATTCACTTTACTTCATTAATAATGACTAAATTTTTATAAATTAGTTTTCTTTGTACATGACAAAAAATAAATTACTTATAAATAAATCAAATACTGGAGTCCAAAATATGTTTTGGACTCCATTTTACATTTTTGTCATGTACAGAGGTAAATCATTTATTTAACTAATTATATATAATAGCTAGTAATTAAATAACAGTTGAGAATTTTATTAGAACTAAAACGGCGAGTCGAATTATTGTAGGATTTAAGCAGCAAGGTTGTTTGCAAACTAAGCGTAATCATGCAAAAATAAATTTTCTAAAACTCAAACAATTTTATTAACTTATGAAATTACATTTACTTCTATTGAGTTCATTTATTATCCTTAATTCTACTATTCTCATTGCTGAGAACAAGGTAACAGCAATAAGGCTTGATGAAGTTGAACGTTTAGGGAAACATGTCATGCCTTTCAATTTAGAACAAACTTTGCATGTTTTTTCTAAAATAGAAAAGGGCGGACTTCAACAGGTTATTGTTAAAGATCCAAAAGATTCAGCTGCTGACAATCAAATTAAGCTAATCCGAGAGCATTTAGCTAAAATTGCCAAAGACTTTAAACAAGGTGATTTTTCTGATCCTAAAAAAATTCATGGCGAAAATATGCCTGGATTAAAAGCTTTACAAGCGGCTAAAAAAGGAGAGCTGTCTATTGGTTATCAAGAAATTCCAACGGGTGCAGAAATTTTATATAGTGCTGATAATTTAAAATTAGTAGAAGCGATTCATCAATGGTTTGATGCGCAATTAAGTGACCATGCTCGTCATGCAACTATGCACCATGATGCTCATCATGACTTAAAAAAAGATAAAGAATTAATTAAGGTTTTACCAAAGGAAATTAAGCAATAGAAATAGTTAGAAAAATTATTAGGGTATGATTTGGAAAGGTAATTATTATGGCGTAACTATTAAGGATGAAGGCGAGATGGTTTCTATTTACTTAAAAGATATTATTATTTTATTAATGGCTGCCGTTATTATTGTTCCTATTTTTCAGTCGTTAAAACTGGGTGCTGTCCCTGGTTTTTTGGTGGCAGGTATTATTGTCGGGTCATCAGGGTTAGGGTTAATCAATAATGTAACTCAAATTAGCGCGTTATCAGAAATAGGGGTGGTTTTATTACTTTTTTTTATTGGTATAGAGCTTAAACCCTCGCGTTTATGGCTAATGCGACGATTAGTTTTTGGACTAGGATCATTACAGTTTTTAATCACGGGGGCGTTATTTACAGGATTGGCTTATCTTGTAGGCGCTGAATTGCGTGCGGCTATTTTAATAGGCCCGACCTTAGCTTTGTCATCGACTGCTTTTGTTTTACAGTTACTTACCGAAGGAAAATCATTACATTCTTCTTATGGTCGTACTTCTTTTGCCATTTTATTATTACAAGACTTAGCGGTTGTTCCTTTATTAGCCTTAATTCCTTTATTGGCTATGCCAGAATTAAGCTTAGGTAAAAATATAGGACTGGCTTTAGCTAAAACTTTGGTTATTTTAACTTTGGTTATTTTAGGGGGGCGTTATCTTTTACACC
The DNA here is from genome assembly GCA_030626845.1 of Methylococcaceae bacterium. Classification (GTDB taxonomy): domain Bacteria; phylum Pseudomonadota; class Gammaproteobacteria; order Methylococcales; family Methylomonadaceae; genus WTBX01. Next base: position 1,224 of record DAOUTG010000046.1, on the reverse strand, counting down.
CTATTTTACATCGAGTTGCCTTATCAGGGAGCCCTGAAGTTTTTACTGCTTCTGCCGTATTATTAGTATTAGGAATGGCTTTAGTGACCGAGCATATTGGTCTTTCAATGGCATTAGGCTCTTTTATAGCAGGTTTATTAATTTCTGATTCATCCTATCGTCATCAAATTATGGGTGAAATTCAACCCTTTAGAGGCTTGTTATTAGGCTTATTTTTTATGTCTATGGGCATGTCACTTAATTTAGACTATTTTTTTGCCCACCCCACGATTTCATTTGCCCTACTGGGAAGTCTTATTTTATGTAAAGTAGTCATGTTATGGCCGTTGGTTTATCTTTTTGGTTTGAAAGCTAAAACGGCTTTAGCTGTCGCCTTAGTCTTAGCGCAAAGTGGTGAGTTTGCTATGGTATTATTTGCGTTAGCTTATGAAGTTGAGTTATTAAATGAAGCTTTATTTCAACCGCTATTATTACTTGTTTTACTCAGTATGCTGGTCACGCCTTTGTTGTCTAAATTTTCTCAAGTGTTATTAAAATCAGAAAATAAAAGTAAAAGTCAATGCAATATAGAATGTAGAGAGACTATCACTCAAACACCGATTATTATTGCAGGCTTTGGACGAGTCGGCAATCGTATTGGTGATATATTATCTATTATTGGACAGCCCTTTGTTGCTTTTGATTTAGATGTGGTGCGTGTTGAAAAAGAACGGGCTAATGGTCATCCTGTTTTTTATGGCGATGTTCGGCAACTAGAAGTTTTAAAAGCCGCGAGTGTTAGCGAGGCTAAAATTCTAATTATTACTTTAAATGATGTTCAGGCAACAGAAGAGCTATTAATAACGTTGCGTAAAATGCGTCCTGAAATGGCTATTTTTGTACGAGGTCATGATTTAAAACAGTGTCAACACTTAAAGACTTTGGGCGCAACGGTTGCTATTTCAGAAAATGTAGAAGCTAGTTTAGAGTTAACACGGATTACCCTTTCTGAAATGGGTGTTAATGAAAAAGATCAAAGGTTTGTTTTAGATAGCTTTCGAAATTCTTATTATGCAAAAATCAATAAAGGAGAATAATCTTTATGAGGACTACGGCTTTATTCCACCCCAGAATTATTAATAAATATCTTGATGCCGCACGGATATTAAAAAATGGCGAAATTCCCTCAAAACCTAAGCAGCTTATTGAGAAATGGCTGAGTAATCAAGACGAACATAAAAAACG
>DAOUTG010000079.1 GCA_030626845.1 Methylococcaceae bacterium | reverse complement strand
TCCTAATTCTCGCGCACAATTTTCATCTAACCAGAGATTATTACGGATTAAAACCCCTAAAAGATGGGTAAATGAAATAAAATTATCCCAAGAATAAATATCATCATCTAAATAATAAAGTTTTTCATTATTATCTATTGCAAAGTTTGATAATCCTTCGTCAAGACGCAGATTAAAATGACTTGCTACTTTGAAATAACATCGGTATAGCTGTTTTAAATAGTCAATTTTTTTACAAATATCAGCGGGTTCAGTATTTTCTAAAGTATGTAAAGGGGTAAGACGAGAACAAATATTACCAATTTTGAATTTATGGTTTTCAAGTTCAACTAGAAACCACGTCTTATAAGGAGGGTGAACTTTTAATTTTCGTTCTTGTTGTAAGTTATAATTTAAAAAATCTCGGGTCTTTTGTTCATTTAGATCTAATTCACTACGCAGTTTGATAACATCATTTTTTCCAACATGTAGTAATGTACTTGGGCGCCCCATAAAAGCTTCACCATAACTTAATTCAGTTTGCTCTTCTTCCAATAATTGACTAATTTGTAAAGGGGTATAATGTAAAGAACCATCAATTGCCCCTATAATTTCAATACGCATTGATTTCAAATCCTTAAGTTATTGTTTAAAAAGTTTTACTAAAACATTGACTAACATTTTAGATGTCGGGTTTTCATGGGCATAAACCGTTAAGTAATAAGAAATTAGCGCATTTTTTATCTCAGGGTCGTTCGATAGCTGGGAAATATAACTTTGGAAGGCTTTTTTAATACAATGTTCGGTATCAATGTTTGGCATATCGGCATTAGTTGGAATAAAGCCTGTAAAAATTATTTCATTTTCTTTTAAGGCGAGATTATCTAAAGCTAAAGGTAATTGTATTTCTAATTGAGCAAATTGTTCACAAGCAATAAAAAATTTATCAGCAACAATAAAAAGCATGGTAGCGATTTTCTTTGCATCTTTTTTAGCATAAGCATCTATTAATAATTGAGCGAGTGTTTGTTCTATTTTAATAATTTGCCATAATCGCCATTGTTCTTCGTCACCCGTTTCAGTAATGGTTAAACAACGTTGTTTACTAATATGTATTTTTAAATTTTGTTGGGTTTGTGCTGCATTTGATAATTTTTGGCGTGCAATATTATAATTATCACAAAAATCATTTTTTGAACTCAATAACTGCCATTGTTCTTCAATAGTTATTAACCATTCTTTATCATTTTCAATGGGTTCTAAGTTTTTATTTGCAATATTATTTAAGATCAAATAACCTTCTTTTAATGGCCAAAGATCTCTTGCAGCAATATCTTTATTTGGGAGTAGAGGCAGCATGTTTTTTAATAAATATAACTTTAGTAAAGTTAAGCAACTAAGATTTAAATTATATCTATTTCTTAGTCGCCTATTTTAATATAGCGTAAAAATATTTCCTTAAACGATTAAGGGACTAAAGGCGTGATAGCAGGAAGGTTTTTGCGAACAGATGCCCAACCCATACCTAAGTTAGTTTTTTTGCTGGTAATAAGTACCACTAGTGAATCTGGTTTTTCTGGAACAAGCGTCATAAAATGAAAAGTATTCGCTGTCGTCATTTGCATTTCGTGAATAGTTTTTTCAATCGTAATGCCGCGTTGGTTACTTAATAGGCTTTCTACTGCCTGTACATTTCTTCCTCTAAACATATCAACGGCTGCTGCTGCAACCGCTTCTAAATAAGTTTGAGTAAAGTAGGGAACATTGTGTGAAACACTGAGCAATAAACCACTTCCTAAATCTACCACAGCACAACCCAAAGCCCCATCTACAGAGGTAACAATTTCTTTAGTAATATCATCCAAACTAGCCATAATTAGCTCCTAATTATTGATTTTAATTAATGTTGTCGTAATAACCTTATTGCATTACATACAATTTAAGGTAAGTTAATTATAATACATTTGGGTTATATATTTAGATTCTAAATTAACCTAAATTATAGGTAAATCAATAATAGAAAGGTATTTTTAGTTATTGAAGTATTAATAAAACCTTGTAACCATATGAAGTATAATGTATTTATCAATTAAATATATTTTAAATTGCGTTTAATATTATTCGTAGAAGTTTTGAGGAATCGGCTGTTTCTGAAAAAAACTTTCAAGAACGATCGGTTACCAGTGGTGCATTAACTAGATAATAAAAGCTAATTCCTTAAAGCTCCCTGTCATTACCAGATTTAGCGTATAATTTGCACCTTTTCTGTATTTTATCTTCAAACCTATAATGACCACTGTTAATACTGATAAACTTTCTAGCGCACGCTTTGCTCAGGCAACAGATGCTTTTGTTGAAATTTTTACTGCCTCTGTAGATTTTGACCAACGTATGGCCTTTCAAGATATTCAAGGATCATTAGCCCATGCCAAAATGTTATCTAGCATTGGTATTTTGACGACAAATGAATATGATGCGATTGTAAAAGGTTTAGAGAAAATTTACTCAGAAATTGAAGCAGGTGAATTTAATTGGTCTGTTAAACAAGAAGATGTTCATATGAATATCGAAGCTAGATTGACTGATTTAATAGGTATTGCAGGAAAAAAACTACATACGGGTCGTTCTCGTAATGATCAGGTGGCGACCGATATTCGTTTATATTTACGTCAAGAAATTGACAACATTAATCTGCAGTTAAAACGCTTACAAAAAGCATTACTAAATTTAGCAGAACAAGAAGCAGCAACGATTATGCCAGGGTTTACCCATTTACAAGTGGCCCAGCCCATTACTTTTGGACATCATCTCATGGCATGGTTTGAAATGTTAAGTCGTGATATTGAGCGTCTTGATGATTGCTTAAAACGAATTAATATTATGCCTTTAGGTGCAGCAGCTTTAGCAGGAACTTCCTACCCTATTGATCGACAAATGACCTCTGATTTATTAGGATTTAGTCGTCCTTCAAATAATTCATTAGATTCTGTGAGTGATCGAGATTTTGCAATTGAATTTACCGCAACAGCAAGTCTAATCATGCTGCATTTATCGCGTTTTTCTGAAGAGTTAGTTTTATGGACTAGTGCACAATTTGATTTTATTGAAATGCCAGATGCTTTTTGTACAGGTTCATCCATTATGCCACAAAAGAAAAACCCTGATGTTCCAGAACTTGTTCGAGGAAAATCAGGACGCGTCACAGGACATTTAGTTTCTCTTTTAATGTTAATGAAAAGTCAACCACTGGCTTATAATAAAGACAATCAAGAAGACAAAGAACCTTTGTTTGATACGGTTGATACCGTGGTGAATAGTTTAAGAGCTTTTGCTGATATGATGCCACATATTAAAGCTAAAAAAGATAACATGTATAAAGCGGCTAAACAAGGTTTTGCAACGGCAACTGATTTAGCCGATTATCTTGTTCGTAAAGGAATCGCTTTTCGAGATGCCCATGAAGTTGTAGGTCTAGCTGTGCGTTTAGGATTAGATACACAGCGTGATTTATCCGAATTATCATTAGCTGAGTTACAAAAATTTTCGACTGAAATTAGTGAAGACGTTTTTGATATTTTAAAGCTTGAAGGCTCGGTCGCAGCACGTAAACATTTAGGGGGAACAGCGCCTGATACCGTAAGAACAGCAATACAAACAGCACGAAAAAATTATAATTTATAAGAAATAAAATAACAGTTATTAATTATAAATAATAGTGACTCATTAATCTAAAAAAACGGCAGGTATAAAATGGCACTCATGGGTGGAAATGATAGCAAAAAATCAGCACATAAAGATGCAGGAGCAACAATTATCTCCAGTGGAACTAAAATAAAAGGGGATATTAATATTACTTCTTCATTGCATATTGATGGTGAGATAGAAGGCACTATAAAATCAAACAATATGATTACAATAGGCACAAAAGGAAAAGTACAAGGCGATATTAGTACTAAAAGCTTTGTTGTTAATGGCAGTTTTGAGGGCACTGTTGAAAGTGATATCGTAGAAATCCTTTCTAAAGGGCAAATTAAAGGAACATTGATTTACACTGATCTTACGGTTGAGAAAGGGGGTAATTTTGAAGGAGACTCTAAGCGTAAAAATAAGACTGTTGAAGTTAATATAGTAGAGGAAAAAAATAAATCTGTGGCAAAGAAAAGTAGTCAGTTAGGTTAATTTGCATTGTTGAAGTGAAAACTGCATTTTAGCATTGAAGTCCAAAACCTATTTTGGACTCCCGTTAAAAAATTATATCCTCGGTAATTCATTGATAGGCCAACGAGGCTTGGCAAAAATTTCTAAAGATTCTTGCTGTCCTGCTAATAAACGTTGGCAACCTGTATAAGCAATCATTGCGCCATTATCAGTACAATAACTCAATCTCGGAAAATATAACAGGGCATTTTCTTTTTCAACCATCACTTGTAGGCTTTCACGAATTTGCTTATTTGCACTAACGCCCCCCGCAATAACCAATCGTTTAAAACCTGTTTGTTGTAAAGCACGGCGACATTTTATAGCAATAGTTTCAGCGGTTGCCGTTTGAAAAGCATAGGCAACGTCTGCCTTATCTTGTGATGTTTTATCGGTTGAGTTTAAGGTATTCATAGTAAAGGTTTTTAAACCACTGAAACTAAAATCTAATCCAGGTCGATTAGTCATGGGACGAGGGAAGTTAAATCGAGGTTCACCAAGTTCGGCTAAAGCAGAGACTTTAGGTCCACCCGGATAACCTAAACCTAACATCTTGGCAGTTTTGTCAAAGGCTTCACCTGCCGCATCATCTAAAGACTCACCTAGAATACTATATTGACCTATATTATCTACACGGACTAATAATGTATGCCCTCCTGAAACTAATAAAGCAACAAAAGGAAACTCAGGCGGGTTATTTTCTAGCATGGGCGCAAGTAAATGACCTTCCATATGATGTACGGCAATCGCAGGTATTTGCCAACTCCATGCAAGACTTCGTGCAGTTGTTGCGCCTACGAGTAACGCGCCCATTAACCCAGGACCTGCTGTATAAGCAATCCCATTAATATCCTCAGAATTAAGCGCTGCTTTTTTTAAACACCCTTTGATGAGGGGCGTTAAACGGCGAATATGATCACGTGAAGCTAATTCAGGGACAACACCCCCATATTCACTGTGCATTTTTACTTGGCTATATAAAAGGTCAGCCATAATACCTTTTTCAGGGTGATAAATGGCAACACCCGTTTCATCACAGGAAGTTTCGATACCTAAAACGTACATTATTTTACTTGTTTAAAAATTATAGTATAATTAAGGGTTTACTTTTATCGCTTTAAAGATGAATCTTTAAAGTGATTGCAAATATTAACACATTCAGGACATTATAATGCCAGCAGTTAAAGTTAAAGAGAACGAACCTTTTGATATTGCCATTCGCCGTTTTAAGCGTTCTTGTGAAAAAGCAGGGGTTTTATCAGAGGTTCGTCGTCGTGAGTTTTATGAAAAACCAACGGCAGAACGTAAACGTAAAGGAGCGGCTGCTATTAAACGTCACTTGAAAAAATTGGCACGTGAACGTTATGCACTTAAAAATCTACGTCGTGGTCGCCCACAACTGTAATTAAAGGGTTTTAAAGATGGAATTATTAACAACACGTATCAAGGACGATATGAAAGCCTCTATGAAGGCAAAAAATAAAGCAAGATTAGGCGTTATTCGTTTAATTTTAGCGGCTATCAAACAAATTGAAGTTGATGAGCGTATTGAATTAGATAATAAGCGTATTATCATTGTGCTTGATAAAATGCTTAAACAACGTCGAGATTCAATTAAACAATTTCGTGATGCAGGTCGTGACGATTTAGCCGTGATTGAAGAGGCTGAAATTTTAGTTATTCAAGATTTTTTACCGCAAGCTTTGACAGAAGAAGAACTTGATTTACTCATTAAAGAGGCTATTTCTAATACAGGAGCGGTTTCAATGAAAGAAATGAGTCAGGTTATGGCACAATTAAAGCCTAAATTACAAGGTCGTGCAGATATGTCGGTCGTTAGTAAAAAAATTAAAACGGCATTAGGTAGCTAATTTTAAAGATTAAAGAAATTAATAATTTCCGAAATAAAAAAATTGTAGGTCGAGTTAGCTTAATTGAGCGTAGCTAGACATTTTGCAATATAACGTTTATGTCGGATTACGTTTTTTTGCTACGCAAAAAATATAATCCGACCTACCTAAATTCTTTAAATTAGGTGGTATTGATGGCAGATCTTATCCCACGTCATTTTATTGATGATCTTTTAGTAAGAATTGATCTTGTTGATTTAATTGATTCTCATGTCCCTTTAAAAAAATCAGGTAGCCATTACACGGCACTTTGTCCTTTTCATAACGAAAAATCTCCAAGTTTCTCGGTTAACCGTAAAAAGCAATTTTTTCACTGCTTTGGTTGTGGAGCGAGTGGTAATGCAATTACCTTTCTAATGGATTATTCGCATTTAGCGTTTGTTGAGGCCATTGAAGAATTAGCGGCTTTTATCGGAATTGATGTGCCTCGTGAGCAGAGTACATACACAGCACAGGCAAAACCCGACAATCTCAAAGATTTATACCTATTGCTGGAAGCCGTTGCTAAGTTTTATGCAAAACAGTTAAAAACTAATCCAGAAGCGCAACAAACCGTTGAATATTTAAAACATCGGGGAGTGAGCGGTATCATTGCTAGAGATTTTATGCTCGGCTATGCACCTGATACTTGGGATGAATTAACTAAGCATTTTAATAAAAAACTTTTGCTTGATGCAGGGTTATTGAGTCAAAAAGAAGGCTCAAATAATAGTTATGATCGCTTTCGCGGACGGCTAATGTTTCCCATTCGAGATAAACGGGGGCGAATATTAGGTTTTGGTGCAAGAGTTTTAGATAATTCCTTACCTAAATATCTAAATTCCCCTGAAACAGCTATTTTTTCTAAAGGCAATGAAGTTTATGGTCTATGTGAGTTATTACAAAAAAATGGCAAACCTGAACGAATTTTAATTGTTGAAGGTTACATGGATGTCATTGCCTTAGCACAATTTGGAATTTCTTATGCGGTTGCAACCTTAGGAACGGCAACCTCTAAGATACATTTAGATATTTTATTTCGTTTTGCATCAGAATTAATTTTATGTTTCGATGGGGATGATGCAGGTAGAAAAGCTGCATGGCGAGCAGTTGAAGCAGCAATGCCTTCTTTGAAAGAGGGGCGACAAATTAAAATCATGTTATTACCTCAAGGTGAAGACCCTGATTCATTAATTCGCCAAGAAGGACTTGAAATTTTTTCAAAACGCATTATCTCTACACAAATGCTATCAGATTATTTTTTTGAACATTTAACTAAAAACCTAAAGTTGGCAACAATAGAGGGGAGTTCAAAATTAGTTAATGTAGCACTCCCTCATTTACAGCAATTGCCAGAGGGTGTTTTTAAGAAAATGATGTTAGCACGTTTGCAAAAATTAGCTGATTTATCAACACAGCAACTAACAGAATCATTGGAAAATTCTAAAAAATTAGCTACACTTAAAACAAACAAACATAGAAGCTTAAAAGGGTTAAATGGTAAACCATCACTTGCGCGTTCAACCATTGCATTATTATTACAAAATCCTGAGCTTACAGGTATTCTTATAAAAGAAATACCGCATTGGGATGAATTTGAATTCCCTGGATTAGATGTCTTAAAAAATATTTTACGAACGATTGTTAAAAATAAACCCAGCAATATGGGCGCATTGATTGAATGTTATCGAGACACAGATAAATACAAAATGATTAATACGCTTGCCGCTTATAATTTAGAATTAGATACGGCATCAAAAGAGATCATAGAAAAAACATTTAGTGATGGAATTAATAAGCTAATTAAGCAAGCAAAAGATATACTTTTAACCCATTTACTGGTTAAAGAAAATAGCCATAGTTTAAATACAGAGGAAAAAGATATATTCAATATATTAATAAAAACGCTTAAATAAGTAGGATAACTGATAATTTTAAATTAGTTTTGTGTTATAATTTTCTGTTCAGTGAGGTCTAGCTGAATTTTTGTAGGTAAACAATGAACCAAGAACAGCAACAATCTCAACTTAAACAATTAATCGCAAAAGGTAAGACGCAAGGCTATTTAACTTACACTGAAATTAACGATCATTTGCCTGGCGATATTGTTGATCCTGAACAAATAGAAGATATCATTGCGATGATTAATGATATGGGAATTCAGGTTCATGAAGTCGTTCCAGATGCAGATTCACTAATTTCATCTGATGCCGCCGTCGGTTCAGATGATGATGATGCAGCCGCCGCAGAAGTTGCAGCACTTGCTTCAGTTGATAGTGAATTTGGTAGAACGACAGATCCCGTTCGCATGTACATGCGTGAAATGGGGTCAGTTGAGCTATTAACGCGAGAACAAGAGCTTAAAATTGCAAAACGAATAGAAAAAGGACAGCAGCAAATTATCACTGCAATTGCCCGCTCTTTTAAGGCAATTGAAAATTTTCTTGTCTCCTATGATAGTCTCAAAAATGAAAATCCTGATTTAAAGTTTACTGATTTAATGACAGGATTAAGTGACTTAGAAGAACCTGAAAGTTTACATGCGGTACAATCTCCTAAAACCAAGGAAGAGTCAGAAGAAGAAGACGAAGAAGATAAGGGGATTGATTATGAAGGAATTGCACTTAAAGTTGATGAATTAAGAGAAATTTTAAAAACAACCTTAGTCGTCTTTGAAAAAAATGGCTATAATAGCGAAAAGACTGAGGCTTCTTTTGCTTCATTGTCTCAATGTTTCTTAGAGTTCAAATGGTCATTACAATATCTTAAAAAAATGATTCGGACTGTCACAGAAAATGTTGTCAGTATCCGTGAAAAAGAAAAAGAAATAATGATTATTTTTGTTGGCAAAGGAAAAATGCCTCGTAAAGAATTTATTGAATCTTTTACTCATAATGAATCTAATCCGAAATGGTTGTCGCCTTATTTGAAAAATGATAGTACCCCTTATTTTTCAGTAATTAAAGCCCATGAAAAGCAAATTAAAAAAATTCAACTAGAATTACTTGAAATAGAGAAAGAACAGGGTCTACCTGTTGCCGCACTAAAAGATATAAATAAGCGTATGTCAATTGGGGAAGCCAAAGCTAGGCGTGCAAAAAAAGATATGATTGAAGCTAATCTAAGATTGGTTATTTCGATTGCTAAAAAGTATACCAATCGAGGTCTACAATTTTTAGATTTGATTCAAGAAGGTAATATTGGATTAATGAAAGCGGTTGATAAATTTGAATACCGACGAGGCTACAAATTTTCGACCTATGCAACATGGTGGATTAGACAAGCGATTACGCGTTCAATTGCAGATCAGGCAAGAACAATTCGTATCCCTGTTCACATGATAGAAACGATTAACAAATTAAACCGTGTTTCTAGGCAAATTTTGCAAGAAATGGGACGCGAAGCAACACCTGAAGAATTGGCAGAACGCATGGAGATGCCAGAAGATAAGGTGCGTAAAGTCTTAAAAATTGCTAAAGAACCTATTTCAATGGAAACCCCGATTGGTGATGATGAAGATTCTCACTTAGGTGATTTTATTGAAGATGCTAAGGTGCTCTCACCTGTGGAATCTGCAACCGTTGCAGGGTTGCGTGAATCGACCCAGAATATTTTAAGTGGTTTAACCACAAGAGAAGCGAAAGTATTACGAATGCGTTTTGGTATTAACATGAATACCGATCATACGCTGGAAGAAGTCGGTAAACAGTTTGATGTTACGCGAGAGCGTATTCGTCAGATTGAAGCCAAAGCACTTAGAAAATTAAGACATCCTTCAAGATCTGAAAGACTTCGTTGTTTTCTTGAAGGTGAGTAATATTTAAGTTGTAATAAGGGCCCTTAGCTCAGTTGGTTAGAGCATCCGACTCATAATCGGCAGGTCGAAGGTTCAAGTCCTTCAGGGCCCACCACACTCCTAAAAGGTCGCATATAGCGACCTTTTTTGTATTTATTGTTTAAGAAAAGGTAACCTTTAATGAGTAATAACTATATTTTTACTTCTGAATCTGTATCAGAGGGACATCCTGATAAAATGGCGGATCAAATTTCTGATGCTATTGTTGATGCTTTACTAACACAGGATCCGCACTCACGAATTGCTTGTGAAACCATGATTAAAACTGGCATGGTGGTATTAGCAGGTGAAATCACCACGAATGCTTGGGTTGATACCGAAGCTGTAGTTAGAAAAGTAGTTAAAGATATTGGTTATGATGGTGAGGCCGGTTTTGATTGGGAAACTTGTGCAGTTTTAAATGCCATTGGCAAGCAATCAAGTGATATTGCGATGGGTGTTGATGACAGTGAAGATCATGAACAAGGGGCGGGCGATCAAGGTTTGATGTTTGGTTATGCTAGTAATGAAATTGAAAACGTATTAATGCCTGCACCAATTCATTTTGCACACCGTTTAGTTGAGCGTCAAGCAGAGGTACGTAAGCAAGGTATTTTATCTTGGTTGCGTCCGGATGCAAAAAGCCAAGTAACCTTTCGTTATGAAAATCATAAACCTGTTGCGGTAGATGCGGTGGTTTTATCAACGCAACATTCACCTGACATTAGTCAAAAAGACCTGCATGAAGCAGTGCGTGAAGTTATTATTGAACCCGTTTTAAAAGATTGGTTACATAAAGATACCCAATATCATATTAACCCAACAGGTAATTTTGTTATTGGCGGCCCTGTTGGTGATTGTGGATTAACAGGTCGTAAAATTATTGTTGATACTTATGGTGGCATGGCGCGTCATGGGGGCGGGGCTTTTTCAGGCAAAGATCCTTCAAAAGTTGATCGTTCAGCCGCGTATATGTGTCGTTATGTTGCGAAAAATATTGTTGCAGCAGGCATTGCAGAACGTTGCGAAGTACAAGTTTCATATGCCATTGGTGTTGCAGAACCTACTTCAGTTGCGCTTGAAACTTTTGGAACATCTAAAATTGATGAAGTTAAACTAGAGCAAATAGTGCGTGAAAATTTTGATTTACGCCCAAGAGGATTAATTGCACAACTAGATCTTTTAAAACCTATCTATCAAAAAACAGCGGCTTACGGACATTTTGGGCGGACTGAAGAAAGTTTTAGCTGGGAAAAAACCGATAAAGCAGAACTATTAAAAGATGCAGCTGGTCTTTAATTATCTAACTTAGGAAAAAACATACAATGAGTAACCAAGATTATAAAATTGCCGATATTTCTCTTGC
>DAOUTG010000075.1 GCA_030626845.1 Methylococcaceae bacterium | reverse complement strand
GCGCTAAATTATAGGATGTGCTGAGGCACGAAGCGCATCTTTCGAGTAAAATAACACGAATGATGCGCCTCCTATCGTCGGCACATCCTATGTAGCTCATCTTATCGCGTTGCAAGATTAGTAAAAATATAATAAATATTAATTATTTTACTCGTTGATAATCTCCATTAAAAGAAACATTGATTCCACCGCATTCAGTATTATCATTGCTCACCTGTAATTTTGTAGCAAAAAATTGTATATCAAGTTGACAACCATAGCCATCTTTAACCGTATCATCTTGATAATGGAGACTTAAATCTTTCTTTTTGAGAGCAAAATCTCCATCAAGTGTCCCGATGCGAACATCACCCATATCAACATTAATTACTAAAATAGCCTCACCTGAGACATGAAGTTTACCATTCACTAACGCACTAATATTAATTGTCGCTGAATCATATTTTCTTTGATATTTTCCAACAGGATTAACTATTTGTTTTTGTGATTTTGTTTGTAGTAATGAATCAACTCTAACTTGGTAACTTAATTTTAAACAGGCTACCGTTTGACATTTATTACGTTTTGATTTTAGCCATTGTTGTTGTTGTTTTTTAAACAGCATTGAATTAACAGAATTTTTAAGGGTAGATTTGTAAATACGGGCTAATTGTTCATCAAGTTCAGAGAGTTCATTATCGGCACAAATTTCTTTTTCGATTAATGTTGTTGCTTTTTGACAGTCAAAGCTTGCAGCATAAATGGTTGTAGAAAAAGAGGTGATTATAAAAATAATCCATAAAATTAATGGTTTATGTAAAATCATTGAAAATCCTTGAGTTATGTTGAAAAATAAGACGACGAGTTAATGAAGGTTTATTCAAATAAGTTTTCAATATCGTTACCACAAAAAACGAAAACAATGAAATTTTTCTAGCTTTTAACGATTGGAACATGTTCGAATTAAGTCATGCAACTTAAAATTATAAAAGTTTCTAAATTAAGTTGTCAGCATTAGAGTTGTTTTTTAAAAATTAACGATAAAGTATATTTAGATTTCATAACCCAGCAGCTAAATAAACAAATAAATCATTTATCCCATTTTTTATTCAATCAATAAAAAAATCATCATCTAAATTTGCCAAAGCTTGATTGCATTGTACTTCGACAATTTTCTGTTCTGTTTGTAATTGCAGTGCTTTTGCAACATTACCAATACAACGATTAGCATCTTCATAACCCTGTTCTATCCATTGATTGATTTTATCGGCTTTAAAGCCGAGCAAATCTTTAACCATTGTTTCTTTTGCAATCGGCTGTTTCGGCCTGACTTCTAAAATAGTTGTTTCAGGAAAATCATAACGATTCCAAAAACTGCCATCAGTTAAATGAGTAATAATAACGTGACTGCAATAAATTCTCAGATTCATACGCCGAAATATAAAGAGGGAATCCATTCTGTAAAGATTCAGGCGAAGTATAACGTTCTATTAGGTTTCTGATTGGCGATTGCTCAAATATGCCTTTGTGAAGTTTTAGCTCCTCAAGATAAGGTTGCAACCCTTCAAAAATATCAGTAGCCGAAACTTGCTCTTGCAGTTGTACCGCTATTGCATGGTCTGCGTCTTTGCTGTTCATTAAGGCTATAAAAAAAGAGGTATCTACAAACAGTTTATTGGGCAGTTTCATTATTAATTAGTTGTCGTTTATGATCTTTGAAGTTTCGCGCTAGATTTTCATCGCCTAGTGGTTGTGCGATATTTGCAAGGGATTGTAAGGCATCTACAGGCTTTGGTTTGCTATCAGTGGTTTCAAGATTAATATGTTTTTCATGGGCAAACTCTGTCAACAAAAATTGCATTAGGCGCAGTTTGTCGGCATGTTGTAAAGATTTTATAGTTTGAATATGCAACACCTCTTTAAAAGTATTGGACTGTAAACTAATTAAACGTAAAGTTTCCTTGCTTAAGTGTTCTAAAACATTCTCATTCATTATTTTTAATCGCTCCATTAAGTCTGGTAAATTAAGCTGGAAAGCTTTCATTGAAATATCTCTTTAATTTTCGATCTATTATAAATCATCTAACTGATTAGCCCACGGTTTTCTCATGAAAAATTTATTGACAAATACTATAAGTAGTGAGGTGAATTAAGAAGTTAGAGTCGTTGAAATCTGTCCCCTTGATTTTAGCTTAAGTTAATTCATCTACATTCCTAAAAACAAAAAATATTACCGTAAGATTTTTTCGCGTTGGCTTTCTACTTTTTCCATGTATTTGGCAAACTTGGCATTATCGTATTCTTCTTGGGAGTTAAAACCATGACGCGCCCATATTTCGGGTATTTTGGGTTTTTTAATAAGAGGTTGTTGTTCCATTTCCCAGTCTTTTCCCCAGTCGTTTTTTAGGGCACTGTTAAAGAATCCTGCATAAGATTTAGCGGCTTTAGCATTACTATAAAGAATATTGCGTTTAACGTATTCAAAGTCTTCTTTTTTCTCAAAGCGAACAATGGAAGCCAGTATGGTTTTTCTACTTTGATGTTGTTCTGGAATGAGTAGAATTAATTTATCAATCACTGTGTTTCTAGGCGTATTTATTTCACTAAATGAAGGTATAGTGTTTGGGAGAGTTTCATTTTTTAACGGGTTTTCTGCGGATGGATTGATAACATGGGTTTCTTGTTTTCTAAAAATATGAAATTTAATCGAGCCAATTCGTCTACCGTATTTAATTTCATCAAATTCAAAATATAAATCTGCTTTTTCTTTAAGCTCTTTTTGTGAAGGTAATAAAATCCGATTACGAAAATTACTGTATAGAGCATACTGTTTTTTTTCTATACCAATAGTTTCTCTAAGTTCTGTTACTAAAAACTCACGATTCACTAGTTTTTCATATTGTTTGATAAGCATATAAAAACGCATTGTATATTGACTTTTAAAGCTTAATAACATTTGTAACTTACAAGAAGTAAAACCTGACTTTAATTGTAATAAATACGGTTTTAGCAAGGGGTCAAAACTCAAATTAACCACGCCTGTTCCATCAATATACTCTGCTGAGGATACCCAGTGTGTTTGTACAAATCGACCTACCTCATCAATTTCAACAACCCGTGATAATAATTTCTTAGTTATTTTTTTACATTCTCGATACATTGAATTTTCATCAACCCCCAAGAACTCCGCAAATTCTTTAATACTAATAACATAAGGCTTGAAATCTTCGTCTGATGGCTGAATTTTGGAAATCATCGACAAAATGAGTCGTTGTTCCGACAAAGGTAAATTATATCGCGCTTCAACTAATTTATTAGATTGAGTAACCAGTAACGAAGCTGGATTATATTTTTTATTTTTTTTCAAAAGTTCACCTGAAAAATAGAAAGTTCACAGCAAAAATGTAATAGTTAATATCTTAAGAATTTGATTCTAAATAGTTAAATAATTTTATTTTATATAAAAATACAAAATAATTATTTTTATACCTATAATTTTTTAGTTAAATTTTTCAAAAATTAAATATAATACAGCAAAAATGTAATAGTTCACAGCAAAAATGTAATAGTTAGCTCTATAAGTTATTGATTTTAAAAGTTGAAAAAGCTCTGAAAACAACTAAAACATTTATAACAAATAAAACAACGACAACACTGGACTTTAAAAGAATATCATCGTTCACAGCAAAAATGTCATAGTTAGCCATGTAGAGTGGACTTAGCCCACCCTACATGGCTGAAAGCGTTATTAAAATGATATAGCCTATTCAGTCAATGCAATTTCTCAAACGATTAAGAAATTAAAATTACTCACAAAGTATTTATAAAACAATTATTTATATTGAAATAATACGTTTCACCATATTATAAATAAATGTTATTTTAAAAAATGTCACAGCGGTCTCAACGCCCTAAAACACATTTATTAATTCATTAATATTATTAATTAACGATTCTTCTGAAAAAGGTTTAAGCATAAATTTTGCAACCCCTGCAGCTTTGGCTTGTTTTCGATGTTTTTCGGTGGCTCTCGAGGTAATCATGATAATCGGGATTTGTTCAGTTTCCTTATTCCCCTTAAGATGTGCGCTAAGTTCTATACCATTCATTCGTGGCATTTCTAAATCAACTAACACAATATCTGGCTGTTTATCTTCTATTTGCTTAATGGCATCTAAACCATCAATCGCAGTTTTAACCTCTAAGCCGTAATCTTCTAATAACATGACCGCTGTACGCCTTGCACTGAGTGAATCATCAACCACTAATGCCATAGGCAGCTCACCTACTTTATTTATCATCCCTTTAGTTGCATCAACTGATAAAAAGTCATATTTAACAGCATGATGTAGCATTTCAACTAAATCAATAACAGGAACAACTTCACCATTTCCTAAAATAGAAGCACCTGTAACGCCTTGAATATGAGAAATATAACCCCCCATATCTTTAACTAATAAATTTCGATACCCTAATAATTCATCAACAAAAACTAGATAGGTTTTACCCGTTTCATCACTAATTCGTAATGCAGGTGATTTTTTAGTTTCATCACCAGTAATAGGCATTCCTAATAATTCAGCAAAATAACGCGTAGTGTATTGTTCTGTTGCAATTTGGCAACGATTATTTTCAAGTAATTCATAATCATCAGCATGATAAATTTTTTCTAAGCCGTGATTAGAAATTGCCATGGTGCATCCATTACAACGAACGAGTAGTGATAACATTGAAGAAAGTGTTTGCGGAATCGAAATTTCAATACTCAAACCTTCACCCTCAACAGAAGAAATACTCATTTGCCCTTGTAGACTCGCTATTTTTGTTTGAACCACATCCATGCCAATGCCTCGTCCCGACACTTGAGTTGCATTAGTTCGAGTCGAGAACCCAGGCATTAAGATTAATTTATAAATTTCAGCTTTGGTTAAACTTTGCTTGGCTGTAATGAGGTTTTTTTTAATCGCAGTGTGTAAAATGCTGTCACTGGATAAACCGCAGCCATCATCTTGACAGCGAATGACCACATAATTACCTTTACGGGTAAATTCTAAATTAATTTTCCCTATTTCAGTTTTATTATTTTTTTGACGAATGGTTTTAGATTCTATTCCGTGATCGACAGCATTTCGTAATAAGTGCATTAAGGGTTCAATCATCCCATTTAAAATTTTACTATCAATTAATACTTCATTTCCTTGAATCGTTAATCCAATCTCTTTATTCGTCATACGACAAGCTTGTCTCACAATGCGTTGACAACGTGAACTAATGGTACTAACAGGAACCATACGTATACTTTGTACAATTTGCTGACTTTCTTTTTGAACGACTTCTTCATCTCTCATCAGATATTTAAGATCAATTAATTTTTCGTCCATCGTAATATTAAGATTGCGTATATCAGTTGCAACTTCTGCTATACGACTCGTCGCGGTATGTAGTTCGTTATATTGTTCCATCTCTAAACTATCAAATTCAGAATCTATTGTTTTATTATGGGTACTATGGCTTTGAAGGGTGATTGATTGATCTAATTCTAAGACCAATGTTTGCATTGAGCCAGTTAATTGATTTAAGGTTTTTAATTCTTCTGAAAAATGATTAATCCGTTCTTTAAATTGTTCTTTGAGAATACTCTCTTCCCCTGTTATTCTCAGTAATTTATCAATTAGTTGACTGGAAACACGCGTCATTTCTACGGTTTCAGTTGCTTTCGATGTTTGAACTGTTACCGTTTGTTCATTATTTGTTGTTACTGGTAAGTTGGTTTCAGCTTCTAAGGATTGAGTTTCTTCGGGAAGTCCCTCTTTAAAAATCTTATTCGACCAATCAAGAATAGATTGTAAAACTTGAAGTGCGTTATCAGGTTCTTCGGTCTCGCCTATGAGAATAACCTCACTCATCATTTCTAAACAGTCAGCCGCTTCCAATAAAGAAACCGCTAAAGCCTTTGTTGGAAAACACTGGTTTTCAGTTAGATAGGCTAAAATTTCTTCTAAATGATGAGTGAGTACGGCAATTCCTGTAATACCAACAATATTACCTGAGCCTTTTAATGTATGAGCTATTCGTTGCGCTTCTAGTACGTGATCGAGATTTAGATCAAGTGAAATAATCTTTTGAACCATCGCTGAAAAACTAGCGGTTAAAACAGGGAGTTCATTGAGTAATGAATTAAGTAACTCTTGATTAACATCTTCGGGTAATTTTAGGCAAATATCCGTGGATTCTGCGGTAGTTTTTCGATCTTCAAATGATTTATTATCACTGTCTGAACTAATTTCTACCGCTGAAAGTAACTGTATGAGTGACAACGCTTGTGAGTTATCAAGGGGAAATGCCCAATCGCTTGTTTGTAGATGATTAACTAAAGTTGATGCACTCTTTTTATTGCTCACATCCATAAGGTACATTTGAATCAGTAATAAGCATTCATTAAATAAAGTTCGCTCATTTTTACTAAAGTCGGCTTTATTTTCACATCCCTCTACGATGTTTGTTAATACAGATTTAAAAACTTTAGCTAACCCTGGTAGTTCTATCGTTTCACAAGCTTTTGCAAGATGTTCAAATTTTAAATAATGAACTTTTAAAATCGCTTGAAAGGCGTAAGCATCAGATAAATCCATCATTGCAGGTGATAAATTTCTAACTAACAATACAAATTCATCACTGAGCATTTTAATAAATTCAGGATTAATTTTTTTAGTTTCTACAATAATTTTAGTTGAAGGTATTGCAATGATTTTTTCTGGTTGAATAGGAATAGCTTCAAGTATGTTATTTTCCTCTAACTCATCTGTTAAGTTAAGCTCTAAAAATAGTTTTCGATCTTCTACTGTCAAAGGAGAAAACCATAAATCATTTTCTAAAACTTTAATCAATAATAATAGGTTCTGTTCTGTTGGGACATCGTGTAAATATATTTTAAATAAAAGCTGCCATTCTTTTAATAATGGTCCATATTCAGGTGTTAAACAGGTAGGATTATCCGCAAGTTGTTGACAGTTATCAGCTAATAAAAGACAAAGATCAATAAGGTTTAATAGCTCGCAAAACCCTTCATCTGCTATAGCCTCGCCGATGTTTAACCAGCAACCTATATAAGCTTGTAATGCTTCAAGCGAGTTATCTGTTTTTTCAGTCTCAAAAATATCACAGGCTATTTGGGATTTATCATAATAAGGACTTATTTTGTCCCAAATTGGATGATATAAGTTAGTAATAGGCTCATTCTCTAAAGAAAATGACGCGGCATCCTCCTTGATTCCTACATCCATTGTTAAAATATCAGACAACTCAGGATCTATTGTTTCTAGCTCAACCAATGCTTGATTAAAACTAATTAATAAATCTTTCTCATTAGTAAACCCTGTCTCTTCCCACGCAGAATCATTGATACAGTCGGTTAACAATTCAAGTAATTGAGGATCATTTTGTTGATGAGAAAATTCAGCAAATAGGTTTTGCCATTTATTTAATTGCCCCACTTGTTTGGCGATTAATTCGTGTTCCGATTCAATCGCATATGTAATTTTATGGTTAAACAATTGAACAACATTGAACAATGCCGTTTGTTGGATTTCTTTTTCAATAATGAAGGCTATTTGTTGCCAGTTTCGACGATAAAGCTGTAAATTTTCTTTAAAAGCCGTTTGATTGCCTGCAATTTGCTGGTCTATTGCAACTTTTAAATAAAAAGTTGCCTCTCTAAATTGCAATTCAATTGTCTGCCAAGATGCTCTATTGTTAACGGCATGGTTTGAATCTGGATTAGCTAACGTATCAATTTCATTTAATAAAACCGCTTTCTCTAAATCAATAGTATCAAGCAATTTGGCTGTTTTAGCAGACTCTTCTTTTGTTAAAGGAAGTTGATTGGTCGTCATTTGACTTATTCAGGTAGTTTAAAGACGTTAACTTTAACGATTAATTCTTGTGCATTTTGAACTAAATCATCCGATAATTTACTTTGCTGTTGTAGCTGTTGATTCGTTTTAATGGTATTTAGCTGAATAGTTTCTGCGTGTTCTTTTAAACTTTTTCCAATGTCTAATTGAGCAATCGTTGCGGCTGAAATCTTTTTCACCGCGGTTACTAAAGATTTAGTTGAGCTATTACTTTCTTTCATCCGAAGCCCTGCCTCTTCTGCCTGCTGTATACTTTCAACCACTTGCGTAATCACCGTATTCATTGTTTTCATGGTATCAGAAGTATCTACTTGGATATTTTTAACCAGTGCTGCAATTTTTTCAGTAGCCTCACCTGAACTTTCTGCAAGCCTTTGTACTTCATTTGCAACCACCATAAAGCCTTTGCCCGCTTCTCCCGCAGAGGCTGCTTGCATACCTGCATTAAGTGATAAAACATGTGTTCTTTCAGCAATATTATTAATAATATTAACAATGCCTGTAATTTCTTGCGAACGCTCGCCTAAGCGTTTAATTCTTTTTTCAGTTTCACGAATAATGTCACGGATTCCATTAATACTGGTGACCATCTCACTAACAGCATCTACAGCATACTCAGTGCTTATCATAGTTTTATCAGATTCTTTATTGGTAATTTGTGAAAATTTAGCAATTTTAGTCATTGTATTCACAACCGTATTTAACTCACTTAAGGTTTCTTCAATTTCATGCGTTTGATTTTCAGCATAAATCATTACATCAGCGGCTTGTTGTTTGACTTCTTCAGACGTTACATTGACCCGTGAAGAAATATCAGCAACCCCTTGCAACGTTCCACCCATTTCCTGTGATAATAAGTTGATTGAATCTGAAACTGCCCCTGTCATATCTTCGGCGACTGGGATTTTGATGGTTAAATCTTTTTGGCTTAATGCAGATACCGCACGTAATAATACGATAATGGATTCATTTAATTGTTGATGATCATATTCAGTTTTGGCTAATGAGGTAACGCGTTCATCAAGTAAGGAGTCAAAAGCATTGGATAAATTACCAATTTCATCATTACTATTTGCATTAACGCGTGCATCTAAATCACCTGCTGCAATAGTATTAATAACCGCTTGTAATTTTGAAACAGGCACGATAATACCCTTCATAACTGCCCATAATATAATTAAAATTATAACTAGAGGTACAACGGCAATAGTTATCCAGAAGGTTATTTTTATACTTGAGAAAGACTGTTTAAATTGTGTTTCAGCATTGCTATCATAATTAGTTTTAATGGTTAATACATGCGATATCGCAAGTTTAAGTTTCTCTGTTAAGGTATTAATTTGACTATTATCAGAAGCTAGTGCTTGAACTCGCATAATAAAAAATTTTTCATAGTTATCTAAAGTTAGATTGACTGAGGCAATTAAGTTTTTATCACTTGGTTTTGTTAATAGTGAGCTTAAGTATTTAAGTTCTCTACGTACATTTTGAATATTATTTTTAAATTCGAGACTTCTTTCTTTTTGAGTGGAAAGACTGAAGCTTTTTTCATAGAGTATCGCCATAAAAGATTTAAATTGAATACGAGCTAAGGTATTAGAAATAACTGACTGTTGTTTCGCATTATTTTGCGTATTCTGGGCAATATTAAGTGATGATTGGAAAGTAAATGCAATCACTGTTAAACCTAGAGTAAAAACTAATAATACAATGAGAAACTTATAAGTAATTTTAATATTAAGGAGGTGTTGTTCGAGTTTCTGAAAGATATTCATTTATTATTCCTATCAATATTTAGGCTATCAACTTAAGGCGAGAATTTAAGATTAATCACAAACCATTTTTCCAAGTGTTGAAAAAAATTTCTCTTTATCTAATTCTAGCCAAAGTTTTTTCCCTCGGTAAACAACTAAAATATGATTTTCTATTTTAGGAATTAGTTTAGGAATAAATTCTTCTTTGACTAAATCATTAAGCAATTCAGGATAAGCTTTAACTCGAAATGCGACCGCTTTTTCCCTTTTACCTAAAACCAATAATAAGGGGTATTTATTTTCTAAAGGTTCAAAACCAAAATAATTTTCTAAATCAAAAACAGGGACAAGATTTCCGCGCAAATTGATAAGTCCTAACATCCATTTAGGGGTATTAGGAACACTATAGATAATAATATCTTTAAGCAATTCACAAGCTATTTTTGCATCATAAATAAGATTTAAATTGCCTATTTGAAACCCGTAACGCAAATCTTTTCCATTAACCTTAGATTTATTAAGTAAATTATCAAGTGATAAATCAGTTAACTCTCCTTCTAATTCCATGATTTTATCCTGTAAGCATTTTAGTTTGCATTAATATCTGTTCAATAGAATACGGTTGAGTAATATAAGCTTTTACACCTTGTAATTCTGCCCAAACTTTATCGAATTTTGATCCTTATCTCTAACAACAGCCATCGGAATATGCTTAGTTCTTTCATTATGAGTTAATTCACGACAAGCAGTAAAGTCATCCATGTCAGGCATAACAATATCCATAAAAATAAGTTTGGGTGATTCTTGTTTTGCTTTTTCTAATGCTGTTTTAGCTGAGAAAGCTGTTATTACTTCATAACCTGCATCATTAAGAATCCTCTGTATTTGATCTACATAATACTGGGTATCATCAACGACTAATATTTTTTCGTGGACATTTTTCCTTTAGAAATTAAAGGATTAATAATTATATAAAAGAGAGCTTGTAGCCTGGGTAGCACGATAGCGAAACTCAGCAAAGGGCTGGAAAAATATGGGTTTCCATAAGCTCCAATCTAGCCTACAATAAAATTTGGGATATTATTAAATTCTTAATTCTTTAGGGTAATTTATGGAAATTATTTACATGAAATTTCATTGTACCGCTTTTTATATTCTTTCGCTGTTATCGACTTGATGTTTTAGTCCTAAATCACAAAAATAGTATTCACTTGTAGAAAATATTCTAAAAAACTGTAAGCAAATAATCCCCTAAAACTAAATATCAAAAAATGTCTACATTATAGATGATTCATGTTAAATTTATCTTCAACAAAGGCTATTAAAAATAGGCTTTGTTAGTATTTTTTCATTTTTAAGAAATAATGAGCTTTTTTAAAGGCTCTAATTTTATAAATAATAATATTTATTTGGAGGATATATGTTAAAAATTCGTATTTTAGTTGCAGCGATAACGCTTGCAAGTTCTGTCTCTATTGCGCAAGCATGGGAAAGCTTACCTTCTAAAGCACCTGCACCTGCTGATAACCCAACAACGGCGGAAAAAGTTGAATTAGGTCGGATGCTTTATCATGACCCACGTCTTTCTTCTACAGGCACTGTTTCTTGTGCTTCTTGCCACAATACAATGGCAGGGGGAGAAGATAATCGTGCAGGTTCTATGGGAGTTCATGGACAAATAGGTGGACGTAGTGCACCTACGGTTTGGAATGCAGCTTTTAATACCGTACAGTTTTGGGATGGTCGCGCTGAAAGCCTAGAAGCACAGGCAGCAGGACCTGTTACCAATCCTATTGAAATGGGAATGAAAAGTTGGGATGAAGTGGTTGTACGCCTTAAAGCAATTGATGGCTATCAAAGTGCATTTACTCAAGTCTTTGGAAAAGATTCTGTTTCTAAAGATAATGCTACCAAAGCGATTGCCGCTTATGAAAGAACTTTAATTACCCCTAATAGTCCTTATGATAAATATGTGAAAGGGGATAAATCGGCATTAACAACCCAACAAATTCGAGGCATGGAAAAAGTGGCTGAATTAGGTTGTATAGATTGCCATAGTGGTGCTGCATTCAATGGGGCAGGCACATTCCAAAAATTTCCACTGAATGATAATGGTTACTTTGAAGCTAAATTCGATTTCAAAAAAGATAAAGGATTAGCTGAAGTCACTAAAAAGGAAAGCGATAAGCATTTATGGAAAGTACCTACTTTACGTAATATTGCTTTAACAGCCCCCTATTTTCACAATGGTTCAGTAAAAACTTTGAAAAAAGCGGTTGAGATCATGGCAAAGTTACAATTAAATAAAGAATTATCGGATGAAGAGACGACTGATATTGTTGCATTTTTAAATGCACTCACAGGTCAATTTCCTAAACAAACTATGCCTGAATTACCCGCAACACCAGGGCAAACATTTAACAAATAAGTAAAGTTGTCTGTAGGATGAGCTATGCTCACCCTACATGGCTATTTTAATTTTACTCTGACCCTACTGACCGCCACTGACCGGTAGGTTATTTTTTCGCTTTATTCGACCCCCTTTATTTCCGCCTTTTTTCGTCCCTTTTTTTATTTGTTAAAAAAAGCATAATTCTATGAAAAAAACATGATATACTTTCATTTGTTAAAAAAAACATAATTTTATGAAAAAAACATGATATGAAAATATACTAAAAATATGAAAACAAATCAAAAGTTGGAGATTGAATTTGATGGGTTGATTTTTGCTCAAGACATGCATTTGAAAATGATTTATGTCAATGAGCTTGAGGTTGAGATACTAAAATTTACAGGGTTGCTTGATAAAAGATTTAACATTTTTATGTCAAGAAAAGACACAAAAGAATTTATTTCCGTATTAAAACACTCTGAAAGCTTAAAAGACAATAAAATAATT
>DAOUTG010000089.1 GCA_030626845.1 Methylococcaceae bacterium | reverse complement strand
TTTCAGCCTGTAGGTCGTGGATATTCAAAGTATGTAAATGTTCGTTCTTTTATGATATGTTGTCAAATCTATTTTAGAAATTTTATCTTTACCCTGAGATTTAAAGTAGATACTTCAACTTTTTAGTTTAAAATTAGTTGTTTTTTTAAATTGCCTGAAACATGAATAGTAATGATACGAATGTCAGTAATACTTTAACCACCATAAAAGACTATATTCGCTGGGCTTCCAGTCGCTTTGCTGATACAGATATATTTTTAGGACAAGGAACAGAAAGCCCCTTAGATGAAGCTGCAGCGATTGTTTTACATACTTTGCATCAACCTTATAATTTAGCTGAAACTTATTTTGATGCTGTCCTTACCTTAGAAGAACGCGCACGCATTATTACTTTAGTTAATAAACGTATTATTGAGCGTAAACCTTCTGCGTATTTGACTTATGAAGCTATTTTTACAGGATTATCATTTTATGTGGATGAACGGGTTTTAATTCCTCGTTCACCGATTGCAGAATTGATAGAAGAACTATTTCAGCCTTGGGTTGATGAAGCTGAGGTATTTAATATTTTAGATTTATGTACAGGCAGTGCTTGTATTGCAATTGCTTGTGCTTATGCTTTTCCTAATGCGCAGGTGGATGCAGTAGAATTATCTAAAGATGCGTTGGAGGTTGCCCAAATTAATCGTGAAAAACATCAGTTAAAGGAAAGACTGACTCTTTATCAATCAGATTTATTTACCAAGTTAGCAAAAAAGCCTTACGATATTATTGTTAGTAATCCGCCTTATGTTAGTATTGATGAATGGCAACAACTCCCCGTTGAATATCATGCCGAACCTGAATTAGGTTTTATTGGTGGAGAATCAGGACTTGATTTGGTATTAAAAATTTTAATACAAGCCCCTGAGTATTTATCAGAACAAGGTATTTTAGTACTTGAAGTTGGGAGTAGTTCTGAAACATTACAAGATAGTTTCCCTAATGTTCCCTTTTATTGGTTGGATTTTGAACGGGGTGGTGACGGTGTTTTTTTATTAACTGCGAAACAACTTAAAGAATATAACCCCCTTTTTAAATCATTTATTTAATGCTCTTAAACTTATAAAAATACCCATTATGTCTGGAAATACAATAGGAAAATTATTTACCGTCACAAGCTTTGGTGAGAGTCATGGCATTGCTTTGGGTTGTATTGTTGATGGTTGCCCACCAGGAATGGAATTATCAGAAAAAGATATTCAAATTGATTTAGATAGGCGAAAACCTGGCACATCAAGACATACGACGCAACGTCGTGAAGCCGATCAGGTTGAAATCTTATCGGGGGTTTTTGAAGGTAAAACCACAGGGGCTCCCATTGGTTTACTAATTAAAAATACCGATCAGCGTTCTAAAGATTATTCAGATATTGCAAAAACTTTTAGACCAGGACATGCAGATTTTACCTATCAAGCTAAATATGGTTTTCGAGATTATAGAGGCGGCGGACGTTCTTCTGCAAGAGAAACTGCTATGCGTGTTGCAGCAGGGGCTATTGCTAAAAAATATTTAAAAGAGCAAGCAGATATTGAAATTAAAGGTTACTTGTCTCAGTTAGGGCCAATAAAAATAGCTTTAATTGATTGGGCTGATAGAGAAAAAAGTGCTTTTTTCTCCCCCGATGCCAGTAAAGAACAAGAGCTTGCCGATTATATGGATGCCTTGCGTAAAGAAGGAAATTCTGTGGGAGCAAAAGTTAATGTGATTGCTACGAATGTTCCTGCAGGTTTAGGTGAACCTATTTTTGATCGTTTAGATGCGGATTTAGCCCAAGCATTAATGAGTATCAATGCCGTTAAAGGGGTTGAGATTGGTGATGGTTTTGAATGTGTCACGGCAAAAGGCACTGAATTTAGGGATGAGATTACCCCGGAAGGTTTTTTAAGTAATCATGCAGGGGGTATATTGGGAGGGATTTCTAGTGGGCAAAATGTGGTTGCTAGTATTGCTTTAAAACCGACCTCAAGTTTGAGATTAGCGGGACGCAGTATTAATACGGAAGGTGAGGCAATTGAAGTCGTTACCCAAGGTCGTCATGATCCTTGTGTAGGAATTCGAGCAACGCCTATCGCAGAAGCCATGATGGCAATTACTATTATGGATCATTTCTTGCGCCATAGAGGACAAAATAATGGGGTTAAATCAGGTTTGCCGACACTGAAATAATACTTAGGTTTTTTAAGGAGTACAAAACATGTTTTGTACTCCTAGTTTAATTCAACGCCGTTTCAATAGTTTTTTTAACTTCTTCAATAGTAATCGCATCCAAACAAGCACTATAGCTTTGTTGATGCTTTTCACAACCTTCCAAATAGCAAGGAACACAGGATTTTTTTCCCTGTATTAAATAGATATTATTAACCTGCTGACTCCCTTTTGAATGAAAAGGAGGAAGGTTAACGTGATAATTTTTAGGCCACGGTGACCATTTAACAGGATCGCTAGGACCAAATAAAGCCAAGGTTTTAACCCCCGTTGCTGCCGCTAAGTGGGTGATACCTGTGTCTGGGCCGATAAATAACTGTGCTTTTTCTATCACCTTAGCCAATTGTGATAATGAAAGCTGACCGGCAAGATTAATCGTATCTGTTGGAAATTGCTTTTGAATGGTCGTTAAATAATCCATTTCATTTTTTGCAGGACTTCCTGATAACACTATTTGCAATCCTTGTTGTTCTAAATATTTTGCAATGCCAATCCAACCCTCAGATGTCCATTGTTTATAACGCCATTGCGGCATAATGTGCATGACGACATAAGGCTTAGTCGTAATATCTGGATACTTTTCTGTTGAAGGGGGGGTTAGTTCATAAACAGGTTCTATAGCTAACAATTGACAAAGCCGTAATAATTCTAAAACGGTGTGGGTTTTAACTTCATCAAAGACCAGCCAGCGTTGAAAAAAATAACGCTTAAACCACCCTGTTTCCTGTCTACTTGGGACTAAACCTATTCGAGTGGAAGCGGCTAAAAAAGCATATAAGGTAGGTCGGTCGCCTGTTTGGGTGCTAATAGACAAATCATAACGACGAAAAATTTGTTTAAATAAATTAATATAAGCTAGTTTTGTCAGTTTCTGTGGACTAATAATATAATTAGAAATAGCAGGGTTATTTTCTAATATTAACGCATTACTTTTATAAACGAGAACATCAATTTCAGCCTTTGGATAGGCTTTCTTTAATGAATTAAGTAGGGCAGTGGTTAATAATGTATCACCTAAAAAACGTAAGGAAATTACTAGGATGCGTTGTGGTTTTTTTTTCAAAAAAAGTGGGGAAGTTGTCATATTGGGGGATAGTCAATCTGCTTTACATTTTAAATGAAAGAAAAGTTGTTAGTTGCTATAGTATTTGAAGTACCAACAAGCAAATACAAAGCAACTAATGACGAATTTAAACAAAACACCACTAACAACTTCCCAGAATATAGAGTGTGCGCAAAAGTAGTTGCAATGCAAGAACACAGTGAAAAATTCAGTTAAGTCAAGAATACAATCTATCCAGACCGACGCTTTATGAACTAGAAATGACTTCTGAAGAGTTACTAAGGCAACACTTTGAAAGAAATTCAAGGGGTGTGCGACAAGTTAAGCTTGTCATTTCTTGCAAGGTGAAAGTCCTTGTCTGGGTAAATCAAAGGATTGATTTCATAAGGTTTAACCAACCACCCGTATCGAGTGTTGTGCGATTCGCGGAACGTTGTTTGTAGCTTTACGGCTACAATGCGCTAAATTATAGGATGAGCTGAGGCACGAAGCGCGTCTTTCGAGTAAAATAACAGGAATGATGCGCCTCCTATCGTCGGCAGATCCTATGTAGCCGATCTTATCGCGTTAACCCCAATACAAGTAACTTAAGCTAACCTATTAATATTTATATTTTTTTAATTTAAAAATTGGAACGATAATTTTTAAATACCCCCATCCCAATTTAGAAAATTCTTCAATAATTGTAAACCAACAGTTTGGCTTTTTTCTGGATGAAATTGCACTGCAAAAATGTTTTCTTTGGCTAATGCACAGGTAAATGCTTCTGGGTATTCTGTAATGCCTGCAATCTCTTTTTCATTCTTAGCTTGTGCATAATAACTATGCACAAAATAAAAACGACTGTTATCAGGAATATTTTTCCATAAAGGATGCGGCTGTTGTTGAACTTGATTCCAACCCATATGCGGTATTTTTAAAATTTCATTTTTTACATTAGTTAAGTTTTTCTGAAAATGAATCACTTGACCTGAAAAAATAGCTAAACATTCAACACCCTGACTTTCTTCACTAGCAGATAATAACGCTTGCATTCCTAAGCAAATTCCCAGTAAAGGTTTATTATTAGCCACTTCTTTAATAACTTCTGCTAACCCCGATTCTATTAAGACAGCCATACAATTTCCTATTGCCCCCACGCCTGGAAAAACGACACGATCAGCGGCTAATATCTGAGCGGCATTATCTGTAACAATAACTTCTGTTTCAGTTGCCACGTGTTGTAGTGCTTTAGAGATAGAGTGAAGATTTCCCATGCCATAATCAATAACCGCAACCGTTGACATTATAAACTCCCCTTGGTTGAGGGGATTATTCCTTGCATTCTTGGATCAGCCGTTATTGCCATTCTTGTTGCCCGACCAAAGGCTTTAAAAATGGTTTCAGCAATATGATGGGCATTACGACCTTTTAAATTATCTATGTGTAAAGAAACGCCTGCATGATTGACAAATCCTTGAAAAAACTCACGAAATAAATCAACATCAAAAGTCCCGATCATTGCGCGTGAAAAATCAACGTCATAATATAAACCTGGGCGACCTGAAAAGTCTATTACCACTCTTGATAATGACTCATCAAGCGGAACATAAGCATGACCATAACGATACAGCCCTTTTTTATCGCCTAAGGCTTGTTTAAATGCTTGCCCTAGGGAAATGCCTATATCTTCAACGGTATGATGAGCGTCAATATCTAAATCACCTTTACAATCAATATCCATATCAATTAAACCATGTCGGGCAATCTGGTCTAACATGTGGTCAAGAAAAGGAACGCCTGTGACAAAGGTTGATTGTCCCGTGCCATCAAGATTTATAGAAAGTTTGATTTGGGTTTCAAGTGTATTTCGTTCAACTTGTGCGCTGCGATGAGTCATGATAATTAAGAATAAAGTTTAGTGTGAAGAGGCTTGATATTTAATTGAAAAATCATTTAAGGTTGATAAAGCGACCGCTAAATCATCACTATTTTCCATTTGAAACGCATTAACGCCCACTCTGGATAAATAAAATACTTGGTCTGCCATATAGTGTCCTATCGCTCTAATTTCACCTTGATAATTTAAGTTTTTTCTTAATATTCTGGCATGAGAAAAACCTCGCCCATCGGTAAAGGCTGGAAAATTAAGTTCTATTAAAGTTAATGAAGTAATATCATTGATTAATTCATTAACATCCGCATCAGAATTAAGGCGTACACCGACTTTACCTTGATGATTTTTTAATGAAGCTTTTTCCTCACACCAACGCATTAATGAAACTGTAATATCCCCCTCAATCAAAGCATCATCATCGGCAATATAAGACCAATCACTGGTTGTTAATTGTTTATTTTTAATGATTTGCATAAACTTTCTCCTTAAATGGGGTGATTCCAATACGATTAACGGTATTTAAAAAACTTTCTTCTTCACTATCACGGTGCTGAATATAAACCTCTAAAATATCCATCATTGCTTTTGTTACCTCATCTTTAGCAATCGCATGGCCTAAGCGTTTACCAATGGCCGCCTCATTTTCAGATGATCCTCCTAGGGTAAATTGATACCATTCTTCGCCTTTTTTATCCACCCCTAAAATACCAATATGCCCAACACTTTGATGCGCGCAACCATTCATACAACCTGAAATATTGACTTTTAAATCCCCTAAATGATGAATATAATCTAAATCATCTAAGGCTTCGTTAATTTCTTTCGTTACATCAATTGAGCCTGCATTAGCAAGACTGCAAAAATCTAATCCCGGGCAACAAATTATATCGGTTACTGTGCCTATATTAGGCGTTGCTAATTCTAATGTGTTTAGTTTTTGCCAAAGCAGATAAAGATCAACTTGTTTTACATCAGCTAAGACTAAATTTTGTCGATGTGTGGTTCTAATTTCACCAAAACTATAGGCATCTGCTAAATCAGCTATGGCATCTAATTGGCTATCGGTAATATCTCCTGGAGGAGCATCAGGGGCTTTTAATGACACAAAAACCGCTTGATAACCTGCAATTCGATGTTCTGCGGTATTATGTTTTACCCAAAGAGCAAAGGCTTTATTTTGTGCTAAGAAAGATTCAAAGCTTTCATCATTACGGGCATTATCCTCATAAATCGGCGGTGCAAATTGGGCAATCATAGCGTCATAAGTTGCGTTTGAAACTTCCATGCCTTCCCTAATTTTCAACCATTCCGCTTCCACCATTTCGCGGACTTTTTCAATCCCTGTTTCTCGGACTAAAATTTTAATTCGCGCTCGGTATTTATTATCACGGCGACCATTAAGATTATAAACCCGTAAAATGGCTTCTAAATAGGATAATAAATGTTTCTTCTTTAAGAAAGGACGAATTTCAGTGCCAATGACAGGCGTTCGTCCTAAACCGCCACCCACTAAGATTCTAAAACCTGTTTCTCCTGCCTCATTTTTAACAATATGAACCCCAATGTCATGAAACTGGGTTGCCGCTCTATCTTGTTGCGTTCCACTCACCGCAATTTTAAATTTACGCGGTAGATAGGCAAACTCAGGATGCAAAATTGTCCATTGGCGAATAATTTCACAATAGGGGCGCGGGTCTTCTAATTCGTCCGTACAGACCCCTGCTAAATGATCTGCTGTGGTATTTCTTAGGCAGTTACCACTAGTTTGAATTGCGTGCATTTGCACACTAGCTAATTCTTCTAAAATATCAGGGATTTGTTCTAATTTTGGCCAATTAAATTGAATGTTTTGACGCGTGGTAATATGAGCGTAACCCTTATCATAATCCCGTGCAATACTGGCTAATTTACGAAATTGTGTTGACGAGAGCAAACCATAAGGCCCTGCAACGCGTAACATGGGTGCGTGTGTTTGAATATAAATACCATTCATTAAGCGTAAGGCGCGAAATTCATCCTCGCCAATATCCCCGTTTAAATAACGTTGGGTTTGTCCTCTAAATTGAGTGACGCGTTCATTAATAAGTGTTTGATCGTTGTCGTTATACTGGTACATGAATTAAGAGTGTGCTTATACAAGCGATTAAAGACAGAATAGATAATAATATACTGCAAGTCATTAAATGACAAAGCTTATTATATAATGTTACTATTTGCGGTTAGATTTTTTCCCCTTTATTAATCTACTTTATTCGGTAGGAGGTTATTTTGTTACGCTTATTTTTGATCTTTGCATCATTATTTTTATTACCTGAACTTGGCATGGCTGAAGAATTAGCCACGGCTGTTGTAGAAGAAAAAGAGGGGGCAAATATTTTAGGTCTCACAGGGACAGAACGCGGTATTTATACGGTCATTATTTTTATCATTGCTTATGGTTTTGTGATGGCAGAAGAATTTACGGGCTTAAGTAAATCGAAACCTGTCATTTTAGCTGCTGCCATTATTTGGGCGCATGCGGCTGTTTTAGCAACGTCTATGGGC
>DAOUTG010000033.1 GCA_030626845.1 Methylococcaceae bacterium | reverse complement strand
TTCTACGAATGTATTACCAGGAGGATGATTTCTTTCCAAAACTTGTTCTTTAGATTGAGCTGCTGCTTGAGGCTCAAGATGCTCAGTTTCTCTTTGTTTCAAGATAACAACTAGGGTAATAGTAATTACAGCGATAACACCTACAATTAGGAAAAAATTATCTTTTTCTTTTTTCTCAGCCATTTTTATATCCTCTATTGGATTATTTAATTATTATAATAATCTCCTTTAATTGACAAGGAGACAGCACAATAGCTACAAAACTAATGAGCTTTTGTGTCGGTAAAAACTTATTTCTTCTGAACGACAGGTGTATTTTTATCATGATGCCTAAGGCATGTCAAAATAAACCCTAAAATTAAAGCCCCTATATTGGTTTTTTAAAGCGATACTTCTTTTAATATAAGCCGCTAAGTATTTGCTACACCTAGCTTTATTTTATTCAGGTTAGGTTCAGGTTAGTTATGAATAAAATACCCATTAAGTAAGCAAACATTGCCGTCTTAAAGTTAAGCTTAAATATAACGGGCTAAAAGCCCGTTTTCAGCGATCATTTCAGGGAGTGGAATTTTAACTTCATAACCGCCTCCCAATGCTTCTTGCATTTCATGACCGTACATATCTTCCATGGCTTCAACCTTAATATTTTGATTGCCTTCGGGTAAAATTAATTCTAATTTATCACCGACCGCAAATTTATTTTTTACATTAATTTCAGCGAGTCCTGTGACTTTATCATAAGCTCTAATTTCACCACAAAATTGCTGCTGATGACTCTTAGAATAGCCTGTGATGTAATTCTGGTACTCATGCGTATGATGGCGCTGATAAAAGCCGTCAGTGTAACCGCGATTAGCGAGATTTTCTAATATCCCTATTAATTTAGGGTTAAACTCACGTCCAGCAAGCGCATCATCAATTGCTTGTCGATAACTTTGAGCCGTTCTAGCCACATAATAATGGGATTTAGTCCGCCCCTCTATTTTTAAACAATCCACGCCAATTTCAATTAATCGTTGCACATGTTCAATCGCACGTAAATCTTTAGAGTTCATAATATAAGTGCCATTTTGATCTTCCATAATGGGTAATAACTCCCCTTTACGTCCTTCCTCTTCCAAAAAATAAACTTTATCCGCCAAAGGATGCCGTTCACTTCCTCCGCAATTAGATACATTAGCCACATTATTAATTGCATCCATTGAAATAGGCGCAACCCCTTGAACATAATCGCCTTCAGCATTCTCATGAGCCGGTAACGTATCATATTTCCAACGACAAGAATTAGTACAAGTCCCTTGATTAGGGTCTCGGTGATTAAAGTAGCCTGATAATAAACAGCGACCTGAATAAGCAATACATAATGCACCATGCACAAAAACTTCCAATTCCATATCTGGGCATTGTTGCTTAATTTCAGCAATTTCATCTAATGATAATTCACGCGATAGAATAACTCTTTCTATCCCTTGTGCTTGCCAGAATTTAACCGTAGCATAGTTGACACTATTGGCTTGTACCGATAAATGCAAAGGCATATCAGGCCATTTCTCTTTAGTCATCATGATAAGCCCTGGGTCTGCAATAATTAACGCATCGGGTTTCATCGCAATAATGGGTTCTATATCATTAATAAAGGTCTTTATTTTTGAATTATGAGGAATAACGTTGGTTGCCAAAAAGAATTTTTTACCTAGGCTGTGAGCTTCATTAATCCCTTTAGCCAGATTCTCTTCTAAAAAATCGTTGTTACGAACCCGTAAACTATAACGAGGTTGTCCCGCATAGACAGCATCTGCCCCATAGGCAAAGGCATAACGCATGTTTTTAAGTGTTCCCGCAGGGGATAGTAATTCAATTTTATTCATAATTTATACAGCAAAAATAGTTGCAGGCTCGTCTTCCAAACGACTCTAATTTATTTGATGGTATCATCGACATTTTCTTCCTCAGTTGATTTTACTTCATCCTCAACATTTTCTATTTCTTCTGCTTTTCCATCTATCGAGGGGGTTGTTATCGCAGAATTATCATTCGCATTAACATCT
The DNA here is from genome assembly GCA_030626845.1 of Methylococcaceae bacterium. GTDB lineage: Bacteria > Pseudomonadota > Gammaproteobacteria > Methylococcales > Methylomonadaceae > WTBX01. The sequence continues at coordinate 24,216 of DAOUTG010000033.1, read as the reverse complement.
AAAGATTCATCAACTTCATCATGACTAAAAATACTGACAATTTTTTCTGACATTGTTTTATCTAAGTCCCTTTTAGGCACTTCAACCGTTACTTCTTTAGAAAGTTCTTCTGTAGTCGCCGTTGGTTTAAAATCACCTTGAACACCCACTAAAATATCCCCTTCAAAATAAAGTGAAATCCGTGTTTGTTCTCTTGATTCTCCATCAGATTGACTGGAATATAAATAATCCCACCGTTTTTTATGAAAAACATCGACTAACATGGGTGATCCCATCACATAGAGTACCTGACGTTTATTCATAGTCGGTTTTAACTGGTTTATCATTTCCTGACTTACCCTATTACCTTGCTGTATATCTATCGTATAAACGCCTGGAAGATTATTCAGAACAGTTGAACAACCGCCGATTAGCAAAAAGACGGATAACAGTAATAAATAAATTAATTTGTGCATGGAATAAAACAATCTGCAAAAAGACAAAATGATACAGGATGTTAAGCAATTATCCTATAAAACTCTCTGCGATTAATGCTAAAAAAAGGCTACAATAGCAGTCTATTATCCAATTGAACCCTATGGAGATGTCTTTTTGGAAACTCAAGACTTAAGAAACGCAGGTTTAAAAGTCACACTACCTCGAGTAAAAATCTTAGAAATTTTGGAAAACCAAACCAGTAAACGCCATTTAAGCGCGGAACAGGTTTATAAAATTCTCCTAAATGAAGGCGAAGATATTGGTCTTGCAACGGTTTATCGAGTGTTGACGCAGTTTGAATCCGCAGGATTGGTAACACGTCATCATTTTGAAGGGGGTAACTCAATTTTTGAGTTAGATTCAGGAAAACATCATGATCATATTGTTTGCATGAAATGCGGTAAAGTTGATGAATTTATTGATGATTTGATTGAGAAACAACAATTAAAAATTGCCACAAAATTAGGTTATACGCTCACCGACCATAGCCTTTATTTATATGGTTTTTGTAATCATTGCCAAAATACTTAACAAACGAGACTATGTTTAAACCGCTTATTTTATACATTGGTTTGCGTTATACGCGGGCAAAACGACGAACGCAATTTATTTCTTTTATTACCTTAACTTCTGTTTTAGGGATTGCCTTAGGTGTCACCGCTTTAATAGCGGTATTATCCGTGATGAATGGGTTTGAGGCAGAATTACGTGAACGTATTTTAGGTATGACCTCACATAGTACTATTACTGAAAATAGTGGACGATTAACTCATTGGAAAGTTATAGAACAGCAACTTAAAGACACCCCTCATGTAGAAGGTATTGCCCCATTTATACGCGGTCAAGTGATGGTCAACGCAGGTCGTCAAGTCAGCGGCACAATGTTGCGGGGCGTTAATCCTCTCTATGAACCCCGTGTTTCTGAAGTGGCTAATAAAATGTTACTTGGCGCAAAACTCACTGATTTAATCCCAGGAAAATTTCAAATTGTTTTAGGGGCTGAATTAGCCGCTTATTTAGGGGTTTTTGTGGGTGATAAAGTCACTGTTATTAGCCCGCAATTAAATTCAACACCCGCAGGAATTTTGCCCCGCTTACGCCGTTTTACTGTTGTGGGTGTATTTAAAGTAGGAATGTATGAATATGACCGTAATATGGCACTCATTCATATTGACGATGCGGCTAAATTATTTCGATTAGGCGAGCAAGTTTCTGGTATACGTTTGAAGCTTGATGATGTTTTTAATGCACCGACATTAAGTCGTCAGCTTGCCGAGAAACTTCATGAAGACGGCTATGTTGTCAGTGATTGGACACAAGCCCATAGCAACTTCTTTCGGGCGGTAAAAACGGAAAAAAGAGTCATGTTTATCATTTTATTATTAATTGTTGCGGTCGCAGCTTTTAATATCGTATCCACCTTAGTCATGGTGGTAACGGATAAACGCGGTGATATTGCCATTTTAAAAACCCAAGGCTTGTCTAACTTATCAGTCATGGGAATATTTATTGTTTTAGGAACAATTATAGGGGTTATCGGCACATTATTAGGTATATTAGGAGGTATTACCTTGGCTCTAAATATAGAAACCATAGTCCCTGCCATTGAAAAAATGTTAGGGGTTGATTTAATGGCATCTGATGTTTATTACATCAGTGAAGTGCCCTCTAAATTAGTCTGGGTTGATGTTTATCGTATTGCAGGCATGGCATTTTTTCTATCATTATTAGCCACAATTTATCCTGCATGGCAAGCATCCAGAGTCAACCCTGCTGAGGTTTTACGTTATGAATAATGAAACTATTTTAGAATGCCGAGGACTCAGCAAACGTTACCAACAAGGTGAAATAGATGTTGAAGTTTTAAAAGGCGTTGATTTAAGCATCAAAGCAGGTTCAAGAGTTGCCATCATGGGCGCGTCAGGTTCGGGGAAAAGTACCTTGCTACATTTATTAGGCGGCTTGGAAAAGCCAACAACAGGGGAAGTTATTTTAGATCAAATTAATCTAAATAGCATCAGAAGTGCCAAACTGGCTAAACTTCGCAACCGTTCTTTAGGTTTTATCTATCAATTTCATCATTTATTAGGTGAATTTACCCTATTAGAAAACGTAGCCATGCCTTTATTAATTGGCAATCAAAGCATAAAATCTGCACAATTTCAAGCAACCCAATTATTAGAGCGTGTCGGTTTAGATCATAGGGTTAAACATAAACCCGGTGAATTATCGGGAGGAGAACGTCAACGCGCAGCAATTGCTAGAGCATTAATTAACAACCCAAAATGTGTATTAGCAGATGAACCCACAGGAAACCTAGATAGTAAAACCGCAGAAAATATTTATCAATTAATGCAGGAATTAAACCAGGAACTACAGGTGAGTTTTTTAATTGTTACCCATGACCCTACCTTAGCAAACCGTATGGATACCGTTTTACAAATGGAAGATGGTTTAATTGTTGATAAACTATCCACTAATAGTAACGAATAAACCGATGAGTCTTAATCTAAAATTAACCGAATTAAAAATTAACACCCTGCTTAAACTTTTTAATGAAAGAACAGGGAATAAACTTGAATTAGTTTTAACCCTTAACGAACACGATAATAGTTTACGTGGTTATGCAGCAACTGGGCTTAGAACAGGTGAAGAAGTGATTCATTTTATAGATTTATTAAAACTTAAAGGCGTGAAAGCAAAATCATTGCAAGACCATAGTTTTATTGTTGAGGTTGAGACAGACTAGCGTTTTTTATTGTTGTATGCTTAAATCAACTCGTTTTTTTGTTGCTCAATAATTTTTGCTCAACACAGCTATTAGGTTTTGTGGCATCACCTCACTGCAAAACCTGAGATAACCATGACTAATGAGGTAATAAATTTGGAGATATTAATATGAAGAGTCTTACAGCACTCTCTTTAAGCATTGGTAGTTTAGCAGGACTTGCCACCTTTTTAGCCGTAGGGCCATTAAGTGGCATCTTCTTTATTTGGGCAGCAACGATTGCATGGGCTTCTTATTTTGCCTTGGGTGGAAATTGTGCAGCTGCAAAAAATACGGTTATTTGTAGTATTTTTGGTGTATTCATGGCATGGTACGCTGCGGTTTTGATCGCGAGTATTGCCCCTGATTGTATTGTTCCTTTTCCATTAATGGCAGGCGTTATTGTTACCGTTTCCGTTATTGTTACTTGTCTTGCAGCAAATATCCCCCTACTTGCAGCAATTCCTGCGACAGTACTAGGCTATTCAGCAACCTTTGCTTATTTGCTACAAACCCCTAATATGTTATCAAAAGACGTGCTTTTAAATACTGATTGGGAAAACCCATTATTAGTTATCTCATTCTCATTAATTGTCGGAACAGCTTTTGGTATTGCCTCTGGAAAACTAGCGGCTAAATGGACTACTATTGAAGATTAAATAAATTAAAGTTGGGTTATAAAAAACCTATAACCCAGCCTAATATTATTAAAGCTCGTAGAATGAGTAGAGCGATAGCGAAACCCATCAGGGGGATAAAAAATGATGGGTTAAGATAAAGTAACTCAACCTACAAAAATATTCTTATTTTTAAAATTATTAAATTCTATGGTCTTAATTTAAAAGAAACCTAAAGGATTAATATCATAACTGGTAATAATATTCTTAGTTTGTTGATAATGATCTAACATCATTTTATGAGTTTCACGGCCAATGCCTGATTTCTTATATCCTCCAAAAGCTGCATGAGCAGGATAATGATGATAACAATTTGTCCATACACGACCTGCTTCTATGCCACGTCCCATCCGATAAGCACGATTCATATCACGTGTCCATAACCCTGCGCCTAAACCAAACTCACTGTCATTGGCAATAGACAAGGCTTCGGCCTCATCTTTAAAGGTGGTTACAGAAACCACAGGTCCGAAAATTTCTTCTTGAAAAATTCGCATGTTATTTGTGCCTTTCATTAGGGTTGGTTGAATATAATAACCCCTGCCTAATTCTTCACTCAAATTCTCAACTGCACCTCCAATTAATACTTTTGCCCCTTCATCTTTACCAATTTGAATATAATCTAAAATTTTATCAAATTGTGCTTGTGAAGCTTGTGCACCGACCATTGTCTCGGTATCTAAAGGGTTACCACGTTTAATTTTCTTAGAACGCTCAATTACTTTGGCAATAAAAGTATCATAAATAGATTCTTGGACTAATAACCTTGAAGGACAAGTACAAACTTCACCTTGGTTAAAAAAGGCAAGTACCGCCCCTTCAATACATTTATCTACAAAGGCATCTTCTTGGTCTAGGACATCGGCGAAAAATATATTAGGTGATTTCCCCCCTAATTCAACCGTAGAAGGAATAATATTTTCGGCGGCACATTTCAAAATATGTGACCCTGTTGGGGTTGAACCTGTGAATGCAATTTTGGCAATTCGAGTACTACTTGCAAGTGCTTGACCCGCTTCTGCACCATAACCATTAACGATATTTAAAACCCCAGCAGGTAATAAATCACCGATTACCTCAATCAGTTTTAAAATAGAAACAGGGGTTTGTTCTGCAGGTTTTAAAATAACACAGTTACCTGCAACCAGTGCGGGGGCTAATTTCCAAACGGCCATTAAAATAGGAAAATTCCATGGAATAATTTGACCAACAACGCCTAAGGGTTCATGGTAGTGATAAGCAACGGTATTTTTATCTATTTCACTTATCCCCCCTTCTTGAGCGCGAATACAGCCTGCAAAATAACGGAAATGATCCATTGCCAAAGGAATATCAGCCGCTAAAGTTTCTCTGACAGCTTTACCGTTATCCCAAGATTCTGCAATGGCTAATGATTCTATATTCGCCTCAATCCTATCAGCCATCTTTAGCAAAATATTAGAGCGTTCTGTTACTGAAGTTTGCCCCCAAGCTTCTTTAGCAGCATGAGCTGCATCTAAGGCGAGTTCAATATCTTCTGAGGTTGATCGAGGAATATCACAAATGACCTCACCTGTGACAGGGGTTCGGTTAATAAAATATTCTCCTTTAACAGGGGCAACCCATTGCCCATCAATATAATTTTCATAACGGGCTTTAAATGAAACAATTGCACCATCGGTATTCGGGTTTGCATAGATCATAATATTTCTCAATAATTAAAAATTAATAACAACACGGGTTTTGTATTGCTAATGCCGTTTACGTTTATACCAAATAAAAAACCCTATCGCAATTAAACAACCCGGGATAATAAATAAAAACCCAAAGCCCATTACACCAACAGCCAATGGAGTTAAATTTAGGCGTTTATCCGTTGCAATTTTAATCGGGATGTCGATAAACTGGTCATCATGGGTTAGCCAATTAAATAATCGTAAGCCCATTTCTAAATTACCCACATTACCTAAGAAAGTATTTGATAAAAAATCTCCATCCCCTATGACAACAATTCGCTGCTGAGTGCCTTTATTCAAATTACGTGTTAAGGCCATCGCAATATTTAAAGAACCTGTCACCTCCTGTGTATTTTTATCAAACTTAATTTTTCCCTTAATTTCATCCGTTTCTGTCCAAGCTTGTTCAATCGTTTTTAAAATGGGTTCAACAGAAAAATCCGTTTTTTTAGTCATTTTTAAAGCCGAAGCCATTGGATAAACGGTTATCGTTTGCATTCCTTTGGTAACGGGATGTCGATTATATTGGCTGACTAATACAAAACTTGGATCATCTATACCATAAAGGTTTGAGTGCGTATCAACAATTGTCCCCGCTAATTTACTGATGCCAAGTTGCTGTTCTAATGGTTTTAAATAATTATCTTCAGGATCAGTTAATAGCAATAAATTTCCCCCTTCTTTTATATAATTTTTAATCAGTCTAATTTCACCAGAGAGTAGTTCAGTACGCGGTGTAGTTAAAATTAACAAAGAAGTGTTATCTGGAATCGCCGATACTTGGGCTAAATTTAATGTTTGAGCGTTAATATTACGCCGTGCTAATTCCTTAGCAAATAAGCCTAAATCAAAATTGGCTTTGCCTTCGGGTGAGCGTTCACCATGTCCGACTAAAAAACTAACCCATCGTTGACTACTATGTGAAAGTTGTAATAAAGCGTTAGTAAAACTTGATTCATCTAAGAAAGTAATTTTTTCAGTCCGTTGTTTGTAAGACACCACAATTAAACCTTGCGCGCCTATATTTAAGGTTTTTGCTGCTTCAATATCTGTTTTAGGATCAATAAACGCAAGCGTAATATCAGTTTTATATGTTTGATAACGTTGAATTAACTGACTAATTTGTTGGCGGATAGGTAAACCTTGTCGAATATAGGCTGTAACTTTAATGGGCGTGTCTAGTGTTTTCACTAACTTAAAACTAGCATCTGAAAGCGTATTGCCTGAATTAGCGGTTAGGTCGATTTTAGTTTGATAATGATGGCTTAAAAACGCTAGGCTACTAAGGAATGATAACGTTAATATTAAAGCTAGTTTTTTAAAATAAGCGTGTATTTTCATTTTTGCAATCTATCATTTTCTAAGCGACGGATACTAAGAATAATAAAGGTTGCGATAAACAATAAGAAATAACTCACATCTTCTGTTGATAACAAACCTGTTTGCATGGATTGAAAATGATTAAGTAGGGATAAATAATCAAATAACTCACTGTCATGTTGACGAATATTACGACTTATATCTAACATCCATAATAAGAGTAATAAACCAAAGCTACTGATCGCTGCAATCGTTGGGTGTGATGCAATCGTAGACATGTAAAGACCCACTGAACTAAAAGCGGCCACTAATAAGCTTAATCCAAGTAAGTTGGTGAATAATTTACCAAAATCTAGTGTTCCACCAACCAGTAAAGACAAAGGCATCAGTGTCAGTAGCCCAATAATGACCATTAACAGACCGAATACACTTAAATATTTTCCTAAAATAATTTGGTACGCGCTTAAAGGAGCAGAGAGTAGTAAAGTTAATGTTTTGTTACGCCGTTCTTCGCAAATTAAACGCATAGTTAATAAGGGCGTAACTAAAAGTAAAATAACCGCAGCATTAGAAAATAAAGGCATAATGACGACATCGGTTAAACCTGGGGCATTATCAATACCGACAAGTCGTCCTTGGTAGCTATTAAAAGCTTCAACTTGAGTTAAAAAAAGATACGCGAAAATAAATTGTAGAACTGCTAGAATTACCCAAGCTAGCGGGGATAAAAATTGATTTTTAAATTCGCGGCTGGCGATAACATGAATCATGTACATAGAGTGAAAAAATAAGAATTATTAGCATATGCGAATTTGTGAATATAAATGAACCCTGTATAGTTTAAATGAGCTATCAACTGTTCTTTAATTTTCATCTATAAATTCAAGAACAACTAATAACTCAGTTACTCTCTAGTTATTATGAAAGCTAACCTCTCCTGTCATCAGGTCATGATGTGCGCCGACAATTTGACACGCTCCGTTTTCAATCATTTCCTTTAAAATTGGACTACGTGCGATAATTCCATTAGTCGTTTTTTTAATGTTAATCATGGTTACTTTTTCCACAAACTCATCGTTATCTGAATTACGATTGTCAATCACCGTTTTTTCATCATAAACCGCAGGTTGTATCTTACTTAACAATGCGGTTAAATTGCCCATTTCCACATGATCACATGCCCCTTTAATCGCCCCACATTTGCTATGCCCTAAGACAATAATAATTTTAGCACCTGCAACTTTACAGCCAAACTCCATACTACCTAAAATATCTTCATTAATAATATTACCTGCAATACGAATACTAAATATATCACCTAAGCCTTGGTCAAAAATTAATTCTGCAGAAGTACGAGAATCAATACAACTTAAAATAACAGCAAAAGGATGCTGCCCATCAAAGGTTTCATTGGCCTGTTCTAATAAATTACGATTGACTTTGATATTATTTATAAAGCGTTTGTTACCCTCCTTCAATAATTCTAATGCCTTTGAAGGGGTAATCATTGCTTGCATTTCTTTTGTTAACGTTTTCATTTTTTACCTAAATTTAGATTATACAAATATTTTGAGTCATTAAAATGTATCTTTTCGACAATAATATCTTTAGTTTTCGCGTTGCTTTCATAATTATCAATAATTTCTAAAACATCATGAGCAATTGATTTTGAATTTGAACAATCAATAATCACTCTTGAGTGCCGGGGAATATCATTGAGCGTTTTTAAAATACTCGCTTTATTAAAAAAAGAAACTTCTTCAGCTAAAACAAGATGATGAACCTCATGCCCCTCTTCTACGGTCATAATATTCTTTAAATAATGAGAGTTATTATAACTATGACGTAACGTATAAAAAATACCAAAAGCCATTCCAATAGAAATACCTACCAATAAATCCGTCAATAATATGCCGATAATAGTGGCTATAAAAGGCACAAATTGTTCCCACCCTAATAAATACATCTGTTTAAACAAAGCAGGTTTTGCTAATTTATAACCCACAATAATTAAAATACTCGCTAAACTCGCCAAAGGAATCAAATTTAATATATTAGCAATACTAATCACACTTAATAATAAAAATAGCCCATGTAATATGGCTGATAATTTAGTTTTCCCCCCAAAAGCAATATTAGCAGAACTTCGAACAATAACTTGAGTAATGGGTAAACCACCAATTAAACCAGAAATAATATTACCTAAACCTTGAGCTTTTAACTCCCTATCTGTTGAAGTGATTCGCTTATCTGGATCAAGCTTATCAGTTGCCTCAACACATAATAAAGTTTCTAAACTCGCAACAATCGCCATGATAACAGCGATCTTCCAAACTTCAATATTAGTAATCGCTGAAAAATCAGGGATAATAAATTGATTAAAAAAACCATTTAAATTTTCAGGCACAGGAAGGTTGACTACTTGCTCTGCTGTTAAACTTAACCAACCTTGTTGATAAACAATATTCATCATAATACCAAAGACGACTACGACGATAGGACCTTGTATTAGCTGAAATATTTTATGTTTCTTAATTAAAAAAACATCCCATAAAATAAGCATCATAATAGAGATAACAGCAATAAGAACCGCACCCATTGAAAATACATCGTAGGCATTCACAATAGATGAAAAGGTATTTTCACCATTTAATTGCAAAAATAAATCATCACCCTCTGTATCATTGTCATAACCTAGCGCATGAGGAATTTGCTTTAAAATAATCAACAAACCAATACCCGTTAACATACCTTTAATGACTGAAGAAGGGAAAAAATAAGCAATAAACCCTGCTTTAACAAACCCCATAACTAATTGAATAACACCTGCTAACACCACAGCTAATAAAAAAACCTCCCATGAGCCTAATGAAGTCGTTGCACTTAAAACAATCACCGCTAATCCTGCCGCAGGCCCACTAACGCCTAAGCTAGAGTCACTAGCAAAGCCAACGATAACCCCACCAATAATACCTGCAATAATGCCAGAAAATAAAGGCGCGCCCGAAGCAAGGGCAATACCAAGACATAAGGGAAGAGCCACAAAAAAAACAACAATGCTGGCAGGTAAATCATTTTTTATTTCTTTAAACATTTTAACCCTCTATTTAAATTTTTAATCAATTACTATGGACTACAAGTCTATAGCTTAAATGATGACTGAAAGGCATAATTTATACCATGATTATGATTTTCGTCATATTTAATATACGCTGGTATGATTTTATCTGTACCCTGCCCTGAACTAAAATTCCATCCCCAATACTGCTTTCAAAGATAAGGAAACTCTTGCTGAATTTTATATTATGATATAGGGCAATCAAAATTAGGTCTACTAACTTTAAGTTAGGAATGTATAGACTACTATATAGTTCAAAAATATATATATTTTACCAAATGCTAATAATTCTTCTTTATTATGTTTAGAATTACTGAAATTTATTCGATTTTCTTTGCAAAATCTCTTAAAAAAATTATAATGGTCGGTTATGAGTATTTTGCTCATCCTTGCTTCACCGCATCTTAAGACAATGTGGGAAGCTTAACCCGCAAGGAGAAATCATGCGACATTATGAAATTGTCTTTTTAGTGCATCCTGATCAGAGTTCTCAGGTTTCCGCTATGGTAGATCGTTATAAAACAATAATCAAAGAAGCAGAAGGTACTATCCATCGCTTTGAAGATTGGGGACGTAGACAACTGGCCTATCCTATCAATAAAATTCATAAAGCACATTATGTGTTAATGAATGTTGAGTGTGACCAGACAACATTAGATGAGTTAGAAAGTGGTTTTCGTTTCAATGATGCGATTTTACGTAGCATGACACTATTGAAAAAAACAGCGGTTACTGAACCTTCGCCTATTGCTAATGCTGCGGTGGCAGAAGAAAAAAAAGCTTCTGCTGAAAAAATAAAACAAGCAGAAGAAGAAGCAAAAGCAGTCGCAGTAGAAGCAAAAGCTGCTGAAGCAAAAGCTGCTGAAGCAAAAGCTGCTGAAGCAAAAGCTGCTGAAAGTGATAGTTCAGCAGATAAAGCCGAATAAATCATAGTTTAATTAGATTATCAGAGGATTGTCATGGCACGTAACATGAGACGTAAAAAATCATGTCGTTTTAGCTCAGAAAATGGGCATACGATTGATTATAAAGATTTAGATTTATTAAGTGAGTATATTACCGAAACGGGTAAAATTGTTCCTAGTCGTATTACAGGAACAGGCGCTAAATATCAAAGAAAGCTCTCAACTTCAATAAAACAAGCACGTTTTATAGCGTTGTTACCTTTTTGTGATGCACATAAATAAATTTTAGGTTTTAAGACATGGGGTTTTTAGCATCGTACATTATGCAAGGTAGAACACAAGCGATCATGGTCGCGAGTTTTTTATCTTTGCTATCGTTACTGTTACCCCCTGTCAGTATTGTAAGTTTAGCAACAATCGCTTTGGTTACCTTAAGAAAAGGGGCAAAAGAAGGGGGCTATGTTTTAGTCTGTGCTTGTTTAGCTGCAGCTATTTTAGGCTTAGTCCTGATTGGTAATTATCAATTACCCTTATTTTATAGCTTATTTTTGTGGCTACCCGTTTGGGTTATCGCTGTTATTTTAAGAGAAGGACGACATTTATTTTTAGCGATAGAAATTGTTATTGCTATTGCAACGCTTGCTATATTAGCGACTTATTGGTACGAACCTAATATAAGTGAGATTTGGCAAGCACAGTTGCATGATGTACTAGAAGCTTTAGTGAGTGAAGCTAATCCTGAGGTTTCCAAAGAAGCGATACAAGCATTTTTATCTGTCTTTTTTAATTTTATGTTGACAGGTCTTATTGCACAAGTTTATATCCTAAGTTTGTTGGCAGGATTATTTTTAGGAAGAGCCTGGCAAGCGATACTCTATAACCCAGGTGGATTTAAGAAAGAATATTTAGGATTGAGAGGACAAAAGCCATTAGCGATTGTCAGCTTAATTATTTTAGCTATTGCATGGTTTTCATCGGGACTTATTGCTGAAATTAGCTGGAATATTATCGTATTATTTTTTTTACTTTATGTCTTCTTAGGGGTTATCGTTTTACATTGCACTTTTTCAGTGATGAAACGCAAACGATTGCTGATACCCTTCTTATACATCAGTATCATCTTAGTTCCTCATGCAATGATACCTGCAGCTCTTATTGGACTAACGGATACCTGGCTAAACTTACGTAAAACTATTCTAAATCAAATGGATGTTTAAAAAAGCATTCAATTATTCGGCAACAAGCTGAACTACATAGGTGAAAAGATGGAAGTTATACTTCTTGAGAAAGTAACAAACCTAGGAAATCTAGGGGACAAAGTTACGGTTAAATCTGGTTACGGACGTAACTATTTAATACCGCAAAGTAAAGCAACGTCAGCAACGGCAGTAAAAATAGCTGAATTTGAAACCCGTCGTGCAGAGCTTGAAAAAGCCGCTGCTGGAAAATTAGCTGCAGCACAAGCGCGTGGAAGAGCATTAGAAAAACTTGAAATTATTATTACCCATAAAGCAGGTGATGAAGGCAAGTTATTTGGTTCAGTGGGTACACAAAATATTGCGGATGCAATTACTGAGGCAGGTCCTGCGGTAGAAAAACATGAAATACGTTTACCAGACGGTGTAATTCGTCACACAGGTGAATATAATATTGATGTTCAACTACATTCAGATGTAATATCTACACTCTCTATTAACATTATTCCAGAAAAGTAAAAAACTATGATCATCGTAACTGGCGGCGCAGGATTTATTGGTAGTAACTTAGTACTCCGTCTTAATGAGCTAGGTTACGATGATATTTTAGTAGTAGATGACTTAAGTAATGGGGTTAAATACAAGAATTTATTAGGTTGTCAGATTTCTGATTATCTTGATAAAGATGTTTTTTTAGAAAAATTACAACAAGGTCTTTATCGTGGTGAAAAAATAGATGCTATTTTCCATCAAGGGGCTTGTTCTACTACGACTAAGTGGGACGGGCGTTACATGATGGCGAATAACTACGAATATAGCAAAACTTTATTTCATTATTGCCAAGAACATAAAATCCCCCTAGTTTATGCCTCATCTGCCGCAGTTTATGGCACGGATACTAATTTTAAAGAAAACCCAAAATTTGAAAGCCCGCTGAATGTTTATGGCTTTTCAAAATTTCAATTCGATCAATATGTTCGTAGATTTGAAGGTAAACTAAATTCACAAGTTATTGGACTGCGTTATTTTAATGTTTATGGCCCTAGAGAAGCGCATAAAGGAAGTATGGCCAGCGTCGCTTTTCATTTAAACAATCAAATAAAAAAAACCAATAAAGTTTGTTTATTTGAAGGTTGTGATGGTTATGCGAACGGCGAGCAACGGCGTGATTTTATTTTTGTGGGTGATGTAGTCGATATAAATTTATGGTTTTTGGACAACCCTAATATTTCTGGAATTTTCAATATAGGCTCAGGACGTAGCCAAACTTTTAATGACGTAGCTAATGCTGTTATTGCTTATCATAAACAAGGAAGTATTGACTATATTCCTTTTCCTGAACATTTAAAAGGTTGCTACCAAAGTTTCACCGAGGCAAACCTTGAATCCTTACGTGAGGCAGGTTGTGACTATCATTTTAAAACCGTTGAACAGGGCATTGCCTTGTATATGGAATGGCTAAATAAGTAAACGCAAAATGCGTATTCTTTACAGCTTTATTTTTTATAGCTTAATACCTTTTATTTTACTGCGTCTTTATTGGCGGGGATTTAAAGCCCCTGATTATCGACTCCGTTGGAGGGAACGGTTAGGGCTTTATTCAACAGAATCTAAACAAAATGTTATTTGGTTTCATGCCGTTTCTGTCGGAGAAGCCATCGCTGTTTTCCCTTTAATTAAGCAATTCATGCTTAATGATCCTAACAAAAAAATACTTATTACCACCACAACACCTACAGGCTCTGCAAGAGTTAAAGCTGTGATGGGCGATAGTGTTGAGCATGTCTATTTACCTTATGATATTCCTGTTGCGATTAAACGTTTTTTAGCGCATTTTAAGCCACAAAAAGCGATTATTATGGAAACAGAAATTTGGCCAAACTTATTTATACTGACAGCAAAACAAAAAATTCCCTTATTAATTATTAATGCGCGCTTATCGACCCGTTCTTGTCAGGGTTATCAAAAAATTTCATCTTTGGTTCATCCTGCCTTAGCTGCGGTAACACTAGTTGCTACACAAACAAAAGCAGATGAAACACGTTTTAGAAAAATTGCTGATAAAAATCTAAACGTAGAGACATTAGGTAATATTAAGTTTGATGTAACTATCGCAACTGAAGTCACTCAACAAGGGCAACAATTAAAATCGACTTTATTTGCCAAGCGTTTTGTCTGGATTATCGCTAGTACCCATAAAGGGGAAGAACAAGTTTTTTTTAAACTGTATCCTCAGCTTAAACAACAAATTCCTGAATTATTGTTATTAGTTGTCCCTCGTCATCCTGAACGTTTTCATGAAGTCGCGATGCAAGCTAAAACAGAACAACTAAATTTATGTAGACGGACACAGAATGAAACTTGTGATTTGCTAACAAATGTTTATCTTGCCGATACAATGGGAGAGTTAAATATGCTCTATGCCGCAGCGGATGTTGCTTTTGTTGGTGGTAGTCTTTTTAAGAATCTAGGCGGACATAATGTGTTAGAGCCTGCGGCAATAGGTATTCCCGTTATTTTTGGTGCTTATATGGGAAATTTTAAGATGATAGAAACTAATATGTTAGCAGTAGATGCTGCAATACAATGTCAAAATGAAGCTGAATTAATGGCAATACTCTTGAAACTTTATCAACAGCCAAGGCTTAGACAGCAATTAACGGATAATGCGACTAATTTTTTAAAACACAATCAAGGGAGTGTAGAAAAAATGATAGCGCGACTACAGAGATAATAGCTAATAATTAAAGAACAGTTGGTAACTCTCCACTCAGTAATAAGTAATTAATAGGACTTGAGGGGCAACATAAAGTCCTAAAGAACCCATCTTTCCCATTCGACTAGATTGCATAATAAGCCCCATCCGCGTCCAAATCAGGATAAACAAAATGAACTTCTTACTTTTTTCTCAACTAACCATTCGGTTTCAGACCCCCCTATTGTTGAAAAAAAGTTTAATCATAACACTCTCATTTTTTCCATTATTACCCCCTTAAATATTAAAAATAAATCACTTTTCCAACTGAGAAAGTTTTTCCATTAGTGATTCAATTAATTTTTTATTTTCCTCTAAAGCTTTATCTTTTTTACTTAATGCTTGATCTTTTTCATTTATAACTTGATTTTTTTCTTCAATAATTTTATTTTTAGCCTCAACATCTCTTTCTTTATTTTGTAACTCTTCTAAAATATCATCTTCAATATCCATCGTATCGCGTATCTCAGGTTCAGCAATCGCCTTTTGAAGTCGCCTAATAATTAAGCCATATTTCTTGGGATAATCCAACTCAAAAACATTTAAAATATGATTATCATGCGTTCTATTTTCCTGATTAAAAACACTTAATAAACATTCTAAATCACTTTGATACTTTCGCCTTAAATAAGGAATTTGAATCACAAAACTATCATGAGTTAAACTTTCTATAAACTCAATCGTTTGTCTAATTTCTCTATCATTATTAATCACATCATAATAATGCCGCTTTACTTTAATAATCGGGGCATTAACCTCTTTCAAGGGATAGCCTAAAAAATAAATACTCACAATAGGTAACGCTTTTTTTATTTTCTTACCATTTTTTTTAATACCTACGACATATTTATTTTCTTTATTCGCGTATTGTGAACCTAAATAACGACGAAAACGCATAATATCGGTTTCAAATTTTGCTTTTTGTATTTCAATTAAAATACACTTAAAACCCTTAGCCGTCTTGATTTTCGCCATAAAATCAACCCGATAAACGGTTAACGATTCTTTTCCAGATAAAGCCGTATATTCTTGGGGAAAAAAACTTAATTCACTAATTTTTTCATTAATAATAGCACCAATTAATAACTTAGCAACTTTACTATCTTCCATTAAATATTTAAAAACGACATCATAAATCGGGTTGGCTATTTTCATTTATTCGTTCCTTATAATTTTAACTCACAAATAGAAATATTATTCGTTGTTTCAAATTCACAAGGTAATAATTTATTTGTTTCCCCTTTTCCTTCCTCAATATCCACTGGTGGAGGGATTCCAACCCCTCGTGAATCATCAGTTGCCGTAATTGAAAATTTCTCATCAGGTCTAATTTGAAAACGACCCCAATCAACCGCTAATAATTTATCACTATACCGTAAACATAAAAAACCTTGTTTCTTAGGTAATTGGTATATTTTATTAGCGGCATTAATTAATATTAAAGGCAGGGAATTAGATTCAATTTCTTCACAATTAGATTTTTTAGTATTCCATACTGCATAATAATAAGCCCCATTTTCTTCTAAATCAGGGTAAACAAAATGTACTTGTTGCTGATCTCGTTCAACTAATAGAACAGGTTTAGCATCAGCAATAATTAAGAAACTTAAGAGGAGTAAAAAGATAATTTTTTTCATAATATTAGTTTGATAAGGTTATGTCTGTTAGAAGATAGCATTAAAAATTTCCTGTTTAATAACGTCTAAATGCTTATAGATTACCATTAGCTTCCCCTATTTTTGTACTATCAAAATTAATAGAAATAAAATATTGGTAATGGTTGGTTGAAAATTTTTGTTTTATATTAACAATTTTTCTTAACTTATTATCTTTGATTTTACTGAAATAATAGCGAGGTATTTTTTTATATTTTATCATAATGATAAGATCATTAAAAACTACAACGAGAAGGTTTTAGTTTAACTAAATAATGAAAAAATAGAACGCTATTATAATTCTTACTAAGGTGATTCCTAATACGACTATGATTTTCTCGAGGAATTTTTCTAAGATCAGCTTCTAGTTTAATTAAATTTAAAGGTTGATAGCTTGCTACAATAGCGAGTAAACCCCCTTCTTCTTTAGCAGGTTCTTTTAATTGCCAGCGTTTTTTTATAATGTCCCCCCCTTGTAACTTTTTTTCTTCAGGATAAATAGTTAATCCTGTTTTATCAGCAATATTAATATAGGTTAAATGATAACCTTGCCAAGATTTTGGATAATAAGCATTAAGTCCTGTTTCTTTTGGCATTTTAATTAACCATCCCATATCTACATACCAATGATCAATAGCTTTAGTGGGCATGTTAACTATGTGATAACTTCCATCTTTTTTAAAGGGAAAATATTTTACAAACCGTCCCTCATATTTATTACAAATTAAAAAAGGTTCAGCGGTAAAACCCTTTTTAATCGGGTAAAACCCTACTTCAATTTTTGGATCTTTATAAGACCCAATCAATAAGGAGGAGGCTAATATAAATCCTGTTAACCACCTGCGTTTATATGCTAAACGATTAGGTAATAAATTTAATTCATCAACAATATCTTTTAATTCAGAGCGTGGTCTAACTTCAATCCCTACTTTTTTCAATAATTTTATTTCAGGACAATTAATAATTTTTTGAGATTTTAAATTATCAACGTAAATAGGGGTGTAAAAAATATAATAATCACTCGGTAGCAACCCTGCTCGTCCTTTTTTCTTTTCATCCAATGCGAGTTGTAATTTTTCAAGAATATTACCTACTTCGTTGATATGGACTTTCCCGCCTAAACCAGATAATGCCCCTGTTGCAATAACACAGGTATTGTCAGATAATGCTTTAGGGTTTGAAGACAGTAATAAGGTTAAGGCAATACTCAACTCACAACTATCCCCTTCTACTTTTGCACTCACTATCCCATTAATGTGTAGACGTAATTTTTTTAACCAATCGGTATGGGTATAGGTAAATAAATTAAATAAAAGATCAAAAATATCATAAAGAATCCACTTAGGAACTTTTAAAAAGTTAAAGAGTGGATGATTAATAAGAATGTCTATGTTATTTGATTTACGATAAACGATAAACGCTTGAACTTGTTGTAAGGCATTGTAAGCTTTTGAATAAATGCCTGCAGGCATCATTTTCA
The DNA here is from genome assembly GCA_030626845.1 of Methylococcaceae bacterium. Lineage (GTDB taxonomy): Bacteria > Pseudomonadota > Gammaproteobacteria > Methylococcales > Methylomonadaceae > WTBX01. Next base: position 6,151 of record DAOUTG010000033.1, on the reverse strand, counting down.
TAATAATAGGAGATAATCCCATCTTAATGGCATTATCATCATCAACGGTATTTATCTTTTTTTCAATAAAAATTTCTGCAACAATATTTTTTGCATTCCCGCCTGCAATGACAGGAAATATAGTCCCTGTTTTACTCATAATTCTACCTGATTAATTTTATCTACAGTTACTCCGGTGAATTTTGCAATCATGTTTACTTCAACCCCTTCTTTTAACATTATTTTAACGACTTGTATTACGCCTTCTTTTAAAGCCTCAGCCTTTATCTTTTTTTCATAAACCCCTTTATTATATTCATCAAACATGACTGCTCGTTCATCAGGGGTAATATCATCCTTTTCAATGGTATCAAAAACAGACTGTATTTCCTTACTTTGATAATGGCTTTCATCAACGACTTCATCTAACGTATCATTAATTGCCTCTAACCATTCTTTATAAATCGTCGGGGTTTCATCATTAACATACTTAGGACACAAATAAATAACTTTATGTTTAATTTCACCAATGGAGTCCCCTTTTAAATTTTTAGGGTCAAAATCAATCATCGTAACATCATTTTTATGTTTATCCCCTGAGGTTAAAACAACAATGGTATAAACAGTTAAATCGGGTTGGTAGTTTTTTGCATGGGTAATTTGTTCTAATAGCGCAACACAATGATAGTGTAAGAAACGGTCATAATGATCTTCATGACGTGTATGTTGAATATCGACAATGACCCGATTTTTTTTATCTTCGGCAAATAAATCAAAGTGGGAGTTCACGTTACCTATAATGGGGTTAAATGATTTTTCCGTTTCAACATGTTCTATTTCTATCGTTACTCCTAACACGGCTTTCACAAAGGCGGTAAAAATCTCGGGCTTGGAAAATGCTTTTTTAAAAATAACCCCATATTTTAGGGAGGCAACCTGTTTCATTTTTCCCTCTTATCTTAGCGTAACATTGGTTTAGTGTAGGTATTATGCAAACAAAATTCAGTGGCTTCGGCTAAGTTTTCAAGCAGATAAGGCTGAATGTTATGGCGTAATAATACCTCACTTTGAGTCGATGTTAATGGAGTTTCTCGTGCTAAAATAAGCGGCGTAGTTTTAGTGCAGGGTTCTAACGCTAAAATAGCCGCTAATTTTTGTTGCCAAAACCCTGTATATTTCAATAAGCTAGGATTAGATTTAGAAACCTCTAATCCTGCACTCACAATTAAATGTGGATGATAACATTCACGTAACGTCATTAAATAAGCCATTGCCAAACCTGCCGCCGTTCCGTAAGCATTACTTAAAGGTAATTGGCTATTCGCAGCATAAATCATCCCTGCACCAAAAGGTTGCCCTAAATGATCTAGTGCGGTTTTTGCAAGGTCAATACCTGTTGATAATTCCGCTCCTTGTAGTTCTAAAAAACAAGAACGGGGTTTAAACCAACGTGATTGTACATAAAGTTCTAAAATATTTTCTTTGGGTTTCCCTAATTCAACAATCGGGATAAACACTTGTCTAATCACTTAAACAGCCTATTTTTGGGTTCATTAACATTTTACGAAAGGTTTTATTATTTTCAACCATACAATCACCTTTTGCCCAATCACTTAACGGGATGACCACTAAAATATCATTAGGGGCATCATAATCACTTATACTAATCAATTTATTTGAATAATCTTCTATTGCCAAGCCTAAAGCTTGCGCTTCAATCAAAATAGTTTTTTCCTTTTTTTTAATGAAAAATTGAAAAGAAGCATCTTCGGTTGTTAAAGGCGTTTCAGTATCAGGGAGAGGGTATTCTTCTATAATCACACTCGCTGCAGCATGGCGCACAATTTCGGTCACAGGATTAAAATTAACATTCAAATCATGTATCCAAGTGGTTAAACACGCGCTTATTTGTTGTGCTGATAAATTAGAAGTTGATTTTAAACTAATAAAAAGTCTTTGAATACATTGGGTTATTGTTTCTTGTTCCTGTTCTTCAATAGTATTCAATAGTCGTTTTAACCACACCTCTATTGTTTCATCTTGCTTTCTTTCAGGTAACGCTTCTTTAAAATCATTAACCTCAGATTCAGTGATTGGTTTTTCCCAGTCGATAAGTTGGAAACGAGATAAAGCGTGTTCCCATACGCTTTTTTCGGTGTAGTTTTCCATTATTAATGTCCTATGTGCTTTTTGATGATGGAATGAAGTTGATCTTGTAAGATACGAATTAATTTAGGTTTTGATAAGGTTGCATAATCAGGGTGTTGGTTTACAAGGTCCATAAAATGGGGATCATTAATCAATCCATTTTCATCATCCGAATGAAGCGTGAGACCTTTAACAATTAAAGAGATAAAAACATAGGTTAAGACAGGATTAAAATCATGGGGATACTCGCTGGGTAATTGCGTTAATAAGTTATCAACAGCTTTGGTTTCTGGGGCTTCGAGCTGTATATCTATTAAAGTTTCTTCTTTAATATCAATCATTGTTTGTCCTAAAAGACTGCTTACAAAGTCAAAGAAATCTTTAAATCCGCCATACGTTTTTGCATTTTTGATAAATTCAGTAAATATTTTTTGATACGAAAAGTGAGTAGGTCGTCCTTGTTTAATTAATTTTCTAGCTTCAATGCGTAATTTTTTTAATTCTTTTAATTCAGTAATAGTTAGTTTGCTCTCAAGCCAATACTCAGGGGCTAAACCACAAGAACGTAATAGCCCATATTTAGTATTTAAAGATTCAATCACTCTATTTAAAGGCGGTAATAATCCAGCCATACTTTTTTCTGTCACCTTTAGTTTCGGTGCAAGTCTTAAAATATCAAATAAAGTTAATTCTTCTGCAACTTCTAAATAAGTTTCCCCATTGATAAACCAATATGCGCCAAATTCTAAACGGCGGCGGTGACTAATATCTGAATAATTTGTACCCAATCTTTTAAGTTGGTATTGAAGTTCTTTTTCTAACGCATTAAAAATGACATTGCTATTATGTTGCTGATTAAAACCCCGTTCAATTCGAGTGTTATGCCATAAAGGGTCATCGCTATATTGACAGTAAGTAATCAACAGCTTGTGCATATTGGTTGGTTTTTCTTTTAGATTATTCGCTAAACTAAGCCGTCTTCCTAAAATGTCACTGACATATAAAAAAGTTTCTGTTAAGACTTTTCCTCTATTTTCAAATGGTGTTCGATAGTTTTTAAATAATAAATTGATTCGAAAAATATTTTTATCAACAATTAAAATTGCTTCTGACCATAAAGACTCGTGATTTACGGAAGGCCGAGCAAGGTGCTTTTGAAAACTTTCATTTAGATTTTGAGCAAGTGTATAGGTAATTTTTGTCATAAGTTATCTCCTCACTTTAAGTATTCGGGATAGGAAATAGCTTTTTGAAGAAAAAAGGTTAATAAACTTTTCTATCCCGAATAAATGAAATGCAAGTTGTGTTTATTCAGAGGAGAAAATAATGTTTGTTTTTAAGTTTACACAAAAAGTTATTTTTCCCGTACGTTGTTATTATTATTTGGGCGAAATCTGTGAGATAACTCACGAAATAAAACATGGGCGTGGAAAAGTTAGAGCAAGTGATGGCACGGTGTGGGCGGTAATAGGTGAGGATTTCCCCGTTAAGACTGAAGTTGAAATCGTTGAGGTGGTTGAAGCGATGTTGTTTCGGGTTAAGGTTGTTTATTAAGGCATTGGGGTTTAATAAGTCTATCTTGCTTTATGGGCTACCCACTTAAGGCAGGAGAGGTTATTAACTGGTGTCCAATGCTTTAGCTATAGGTGAACCTTGAGATGCCCTGTCTTAAGTTGGTAACTCTCTATAAATTTCTGATTCTGCTTTTAAGGGGGTGTTATTCTTTTTACTATTTAGTTTTGTATTCATTTAATTATTTTAGGTTTTTTGCAGAAAAAGGGTTTTTCTATCCCGTATAAATATAGGCAATCTAAAATTTTTTTACATAACATCAGTAGGCGTTTCTTATGAAATTATTAAAAATTACTTTTCTATCAATATCAATATTATTTTTTACGGCGTGTTCAACAGCAGGACCTTATGTTACTAATATTTCGAGCGATGGTAATGGCGGGATGAATATAGAAAAATGTAAAGTAAAATATAATGCTCTTTTTGATTTTATTGATACAGGGGATTGTATTAGTAGTTCGTTAAAATTATCTAGATAAAAGGGGCTATCTAAATGTTAATCAAAAAAATTAATCAGTCATTTATTTATCTCATCTTCATTATGCTATGCAGTTTATCCAATGTTTATGCAGGCAGTACGTTGAGTGCGGGTGCGAATCATGTTTGTGGGGTTAAAGAGGATAATACTTTAGTTTGTTGGGGAGATAATAGTCAAAATCAAGTTGATCCGCCTGATGGGACGTTTACCGAAGTGAGTGCGGGATTTCATTTTAATTGTGCGTTAAGTACAGATGGTTCAGTATCTTGTTGGGGTGAAGATACCGCTGGCGAAACGTCACCGCCTCCAGGGCAATTTATTCAAGTGGAAGTCGGTGGAAAACATGCTTGTGCGTTAAAAGACAATGGTTCACCGATTTGTTGGGGCGCGAATGATAGCAGTCAGGTGTCTTATCCTCCGGGGCCTTTTCAACAATTAACATTAGGCGATGCCCATAGTTGTGGTTTAAAACCTGATGGTACGGTGGAATGTTGGGGCGATGGCGAAAGTGGTCAGGCTAATATTGCGGCGGATACGTTTAAATCTATTGTTGCGGGCTATAAAACGACTTGTGGAATTAAGACCGATGGGGTAGCGATTTGTTGGGGTAAAACCGAGCAATCTTATGGTTATTTGACGCAAATTGATTATGGAATCTTTGCTCCTACAGAAGGTTATGGCATTAATAATGGAAATGCTATTTTTTGTGGTTTAAAAACAGATGGGTCTATTAGTTGCCCTTCATTAGAAACAGTTCCTAGTGGTATCTTTAGTTATGTAACTACTGGTGGAGAAGCTTATTGTTATTATTACTGCACAAATAAAAACAGCTCTCAACGTTGGACATTTGACAGCTTCGCCTGTGGAATCCGAGAAAATGGCGTAATTGCCTGTTGGGGAGAAAATAAACTTGAACGTGCCACCCCACCTGTTGGTGTATTATTAAAACAACCCTCAGGCTTTACAGCACCATCAGCTTATGCCGCTTGTAGTAATACAGACGTTGATTCAACAGTTAATGATGATCTTTCAATTAAAATTAATAAAATTCGTTATCAAAATTCAAACTTATACGCGAATTTCATTTTTGCAGGCGAAAATGAAAATGGCAAGTTAACGTGGATATTGGATAGTTTTGGTGATGCTAATTAAATAGGTGAATAAGGTTTTGCATTTAAACAATGCAAAGCCTTTTTTTATATCTCATTTCCAAACAGCCTTTAGAAATGAGTAAAAAGGACAATATAATCATGACGTTTAAAAATACAGTACGAATAACCCTTATAATTTCAATACTTACAATGTTAAGCGGTTGTTATTCTTTCTCAAGTTTAAAAAATACACCTCAACATTCCAATGAAATCACAAGGGTACTTAATAATCAAGCTAAGTTATCTAGCTTTGTATCAAGTGTTAACCTAAAATCAGATGGGGTAACATCCAATGTAAGCGCAGGGTTTGAAAGACGATTCTTAGGGCATTTACAACAAACAAATTATTTTTCTGATGTTATTTATGGCATACATTCAAAAAGACCTGAAATACCTTATGTTGATTTAAGCTTAAACATTAATGAAAATATAGATACAAATGACTTCGGAAATTTAGTAAAAACTTTTTTTATAGGGGCTTCGCTTTATATGTTAGTTCCAGCTCTTCCTTATTCAAACGACTATAATGCAGATATGACTATCTTAGCAAGATGGGCAAATGGAAATGAACGGCAATATAAATCCGCTTGTGCAGCATCTTCTTATGCAACTTATCCTTATCGGTCTTTAGTCGTAGAATTTCAGAAAGGAAAAAATCAAGCCTTAGAAAAGTGTCTTAATTCTGTTATCAATCAATTAACTTTGGATAAGAAATAATATAAAAATAGCATGGTGGGCGTGTAGCTCGTAGGATGGGTAGAGTGTAATGAGCGATAGCGAAATGGAACGAAACCCATCATTTCATGCCATCGCTTTGATGGGT